>CAKUPI010000035.1 GCA_934675045.1 uncultured Eubacteriales bacterium | reverse complement strand
CCACATTTACGACGTGTGGGAGCACACGGTACACGGCATCGCTGCCGTTGAGCCCGAGCTGGTGCTGCGGCTGGTCATGCTGCTGCACGACTTGGGCAAGCCGCAGAGCTACACCGAGGACGCGGAGGGCATCGGCCATTTTTACGGCCACCCGATGATCAGCACCGGCATCGCCGGGGGGGTGCTTCTGCGCCTGCGCTACGATCGCAGCCTGATCCGTCAGGTCTGCACGCTTGTGGAATACCACGACAGCCACCTTTTCCCCACCGAAAACAGCGTGCGGCGCTGGCTCAAGCGTCTGGGCGAGGAAAACCTGCGCCTGCTCATCCGCGTCAAAAGAGCCGACAACCTGGCGCAAAGCCCCGACTGGAGAGGCCGTCAGGACGAGCTGCGCCGGACGCAGGAAATCCTCGAGCAGGTGCTGCGGGAAAAGAAGGCCTTTTCGCGCGACATGCTGGCCGTCAAGGGCACGGACATGATAGCGCTGGGCGCGGACGGCCCGCAGATCGGCCGGCTGCTCGACGTTTTGCTCGAAGAGGTCATGGGCGGGCGCGTGCGCAACGACAAGGGAGCGCTCTTGGCGCTGGCGCAGCGCATCATGGACAGCTGGAGCCTTTGAAAAAAGAAAGACCCCCCGGCGCAGGATTCATTTTCTGCACAGGGGGGATTTTTGTCGGTTTTTGGCGGGGCCGCGCGAGGCCGCTTGCCGGCCGGCGCCGTTTGCTGCCGTTTTTTGGGGCGAGCGCTCAGCCCTTGGCGTCAAACAGCGCGGAAAACGCCTTGGCCGAGGCGCTTAAGTCCCGGCCGCTGGCGCTCAGCTCGATGCTGACGGCCGAGGACAGAAGGTTGGCCAGCATCATGGGCGCCGAAAGGGTGTTGAGAAACAGGCGGGTGCTGGTCGGGCAGTAGAGGACCTGATGACAGTAGGGGATGATTTCCGCGCGCGGGCTGTCGGTGATGCCGAGCACGGACGCGCCCGTCTGGTGGGCGTAGCGGACCAGCGTTGCCGTCATAAAGTAATAATCGGGGAAGGAAAAGGCCACGACAAGGGAGTCCTCGCCGATGAGGGGCAGGGCGGCCTGAATGGTGTCGTTGAGCTCGGTGTTGACGCAGACGGCGGCGATGCCGGAAAGGCTGAGGCGCATGGCCATGAACTCGGCCAGCCGCGTGGAGATGCCCCGGCCGCACAGCACGATAAAGCGCTTGTCGAGAATGAGGCGGGCGGCGTCAAAATACTGCTCGATGTCAATCTGCGAAAAATACGACGAGATGGCCGCCATTTCCTCGTGGCAGATTTGCAGCAGAAAGTTCTCGCGGGCGTGCAGCTCGCGCGGCGGAATGAAGGGGTGCTGGTGGTCGTCGTCCTGCTCGATCAGAATACGCCGGGTGCCCAGCAGGTACTTGCGGAACTCATACTTCAGGTCGTTGAAGTTGGCGTAGCCGAGATAGGCGCACGCGTTGAGAACGGTCATCTCCGAGACGTGGGTGGCGGTGCTCAGCTCCTTCAGGGTGATGAAGCTCATGCGCTCCGGGTCAGCCAGCATAAAGTCGGCGATGTCCTTTTGCTTTTTGGTCATGCCCGAATACTTTTCGCGAATATTTCGAATGACATCCAACAGCAGCGCCCCCCAATTTATAATAATAACTATACAATATTATAAATACTTCAATAATCCTTGTCAAACGGTTTTTTCGATTTTCTCGATAAAAGGAAGAAATTGAAGGAAATCAAAGAGCAAAAATGGAAAATGGCGCAAAAATACGAAGAAAGACGCAGAGAAAGCACCACTCTGCGTCTTTTAAGTGTTTGCTATGAAGAAAGGGCTTTTCAGGCGGGGTCCGAAGCGGGCGCCGCCGTGTACAAATCGAAGCTGATGTGAACCTTGAACTGATCGCCGTCGATGTCGACGGCGAAACGGCCGCCGCAGGCCTGCGTAAAGCTCTGGGCGATGGAAAGCCCCAGACCGCTGCCCTCGGCCGTGCGGGCCTTGTCGCCGCGGACAAAGCGTTCGGTGATCTCCTCGGCGGTGAAGTCCATTTCGTAGCCGGCGGTGTTTTTGACGGTCAGGACGGCGCGCGCGCCCAGAATGGACAAATCGACGAAAACGCGGGTGCCGGGCATCGAGTACTTCAATGCGTTGTCGATGACGTTTTGCAGGGCCCGGTACATCTTGCGGCCGTCGGCCCAGATGGTGACGGGGGGCTGGGCCAGCGTGACGCGCAGCGCCAGCCCGGACCGGTCGATGCGCTCCTGCATTTCGCCCAGCGTCTGCTCGACAAGGCGGTGAAAATCCAGCGCCTCGCTCTGGATTTCCGTATTGCCGCTCGTCGTCTTGGCCAGCTCGAAAAGGTCGTAGACCAGGCTCTTGAGGCGGTCGGACTTCTGCGCCAGAATGGCGACGTAATCACGCGCCTCGGGCGGCAGGTCCCCGGTTTTGGACAGCAGCTCGACATAGCTGATGATGCTGGTCAGCGGCGTTTTGAGGTCGTGCGAAACGTTGGTGACCAGCTCGACCTTCATGCGCTCGCTCTGCATCTGCTTTTCCACGCTTTTTTGCATGCCGCCGCCGATGTCGGAAAGACGGCGGCTGGCCGGGGCGAGGGGAGAGGCGGGAGAGAGGGCGGGCGTCCAGCCGAGGTCGCCGTCGGCGATGTGGGAAATCTGGTCGACGACGCCGGTGACGCCCTGCAAAACCTCGTTGTCGGCCCGCAGATACCACCAGGTGATGACCGCCTCCAGCGCAAGGGCAAGCAGGCAGAAGGTGGGCGACACCGCCAGCCCGAACACAAAGAGCAGAACGCAGGCGGCCGAGCAGAGAATGTAACAGAGACGCCGGCGGAACATGGCGCGGGTAAAGGGGTACTTTTGATAGGCCGTGCCGTCAAAAAGGGCGCGGAAGAAGAGAAAGACATGGCGGAAAAAACGGAGGACACACCGGATGACGGCGGCGACGGCCGTCTGGCGGAAAAAGCAGCGGGCCTTGATTTTGCGCATCATCGAGAGCAGAAAGGGCAGGGCCATGCAGTAGGCGGCGCCCAGCAGCAGGCTGCAAACCCAGACGACGGCGCCGCGGCTTGACCAGACGCCGCGGCCCCGGTAAAAGGCCTCTTGCACAAAGGCGGCCGTCATGGCAAGGGCGGCGGCGGCGACGCCGAAGAAGGCGAGGAGCAAAAGCTCGGTCCACAGCCTGTCGATTTTGCGGCGGTGCAGTTCCCGGTCCCCCGGCACGCGGCCGGCCGCGGCGCACAGATAGAGGTTCAGGAGCAGGAAGGAAAGGGCATAGGCGCCCAAATAGGCCATATGCCGGCGCAGCAGGCTGTAAGACAGTTCCCAGTGCTGGAGCCTGTCTGCGATGGCGGCGTCGGGAATGAAGAGCTGGGCCGACACGAAAGCGCTGTACAGGTTGGTCTGAGCGGAGGAGGCGTAGGCGTAATCGTAGACCCGGCCGTCGCTTTTCAGGTGCAGCGTCCGCTCGCCCTCCGCATAGGCGATCCAGCGGCCCTCGTCCGGCATGAGATCGCGCGCGGAATGTCCCGGCGCGTTGGTGTACACCGCCTCGCCGACCTGCACGCGGTACAAAAGCCCGGCCTCGGTCAGCTCCTCCGCCGCAAGGCCGGGGCCGTCCGACGCGGCGATGGAGTTGAGCCGCCGCAGCTGCCGCTCGAGCCAGTCGTAATACCGGTCCGAGTCCTCGTATTCGCGGGTGAGCAGCGCCTCTGGCTCCAGCTCGTAGCGCCGGGCGTCGTAGACCAGATCGTAAGCGGCGTAAACGGCAAGGACGAGAAAGGCCAGCGCCAGCAAAACGGCTGCGGCCTTGGTCTGTGTGTGGGTGCTAAAACTTCTCAATTTTGTAGCCAATTCCCCATACCACCTTTAAGTATTTTGGCTCTTTGGGATTGATTTCAATTTTTTCCCGAATCCGGCGGATGTGTACCATGACGGTGTTTTCGACGGCGTAGGCCGTTTCGCCCCAGACGCGCTCGTAGATCTCCTCGGCGGGGAAAACCCGCCCCGCATTTTTCATCAGCAGCTCGACAATGCGCAGCTCGGTCGCCGTCAGGTGAACGGCCTCGCCGTCGACAAAGAGCTGGCGGGCGTCCGTGTCGAGCATCAGCCCGCCGATGGTGATGTTTTTGCCGGCGTGCTGGCGCTGAACGTCGCCGAGCGTCAGGTAGCGGCGCAGCTGGGAGCGGACGCGCGCGACCAGCTCCGAGGGGTTGAAGGGCTTGGTCAGGTAGTCGTCCGCCCCCATGGAAAGGCCGAGGATTTTGTCGCTGTCCTCGCTTTTGGCCGACAGGATCAAAATGGGGATGTTGCGCGACTGGCGGATCTGCATGGTGGCGGAAAGCCCGTCCAGCCGGGGCATCATCACGTCGAGAATGATGAGCTGAACGCTGCTCTGCGCCAGCAGGTCGAGGGCCTGAAGCCCGTCGAAGGCAGAAAGGGTCCGGATGCCCTCCAGCTCGAGCAGCTTGCAGATGGCGCCGTTGATTTCGCGGTCGTCGTCGACGACCAGTACACAGGGATTGTCCACATTCAGGCATCCTTTCGGGAAAGATTGTTTGAGCCTGATGACAGAATAGCAGAGGAATCTGTCGTCAGGCTCGATGGGATTCTTACGAAAAGCTTAACGGGCAGAGCCTTGCGCGTTCAGCGCAGCCAGCTCGGCTTCTGGCGCATGACAAAGCCGCAGACAAAGCCGAGACAGGTCAGGCTGATGGTCACCGAGGTGCCGCCGTAGCTGAAAAAGGGGAGGGTCAGGCCGATGACCGGCATGATGCCGGCGCACATGCCGACGTTGATCAGGGTTTGCACCATGAGCATGCCGCCGACGCCGATGCACATCAGGCGGGCAAAATGGTCGTTGGTGTGGGCCGAATCGTAAAAAATGCGCAGAACGATGGCCGAGAGCAGCAAAATGACAAATACGCAGCCGATAAAGCCCCATTCCTCGCCCACCGTGGCAAAGATGAAGTCGGTGTGCTTGGCGGGCAGGCCGGTCGAGGCCTGCGTCATGCGCCCGTCGAGAAAGCCCTCGCCGGTCAGCCGGCCCGAGCCGATGGCCATCATGCCCTGCTTGCCCTGATAGGCGTATTTGTCGGAAAGCTCCGGCTCAAAGACGACGAGAATGCGCAGCCGCTGGTAGTCGGGCAGGTAGGGCCACAAAACGGCCAGGCCGGCGCCGCCCGCGGCCGTCAGCGCGCCCACCCAGGCGAGCGAAACGCCGCTGGCAAAAAAGAGAATGTAAAAAATGAGCAGGTAGACGATGACCATGCCGAAATCCTCCGACGTTATGTAAACGACGCCGGCGGTGATGAGGGCGTGGACGCCCAGACGGACGACGGTGAGCGGGGCGTTGATCTTGTCCCGCAGCTCGCAGATGTGGCGGGAAAGGGTCAGGATGAAAAGAATCTTTCCCAGCTCGGCCGGCTGAAAGCCGATGGGCAGGCCCAGCTTGTCAAAGCGAATCCAGCTGCGGTTGCCGGTGTTGCCCTCGACGCCGAAGACGAGCAGCAGGCATTGCAGGCCGATGTTGAGGACAAAGACGAGGCGCCACATGGGGCCGATGCGGTCGAGGTCGACAAAAGACGCGATGACAAAGCCCAGAACGCCAAGCCCGATGGCGGCCGCCTGAATGATGAAGAACTTGTTGCTTTCAAAGCTGCGCGTGGCGCTGTAAATGAGCGCCAGCCCGCAGCACGAGGCCGCCGTTGCCAGCAGCAGCAGCAGCATGTCGGCGGTGCGCAGGTAGTTTTTCACACTCTGCGGAACGCCTTGGAAAAAAGACCGGAAGGACTGTGCAATGCGTGCCATAAAACATCCTTTCAAAAGCGGGGCGGGCGGGTGCCGCGCGGTTCCAGTACAGCATAAGCCGGCCCGGCGCGCCATGCGGGGCGCCGGCAAAGCCGGGCGCAAGCGCCGGTGCGCTTATTATACCATTTTTTCGGGCCGATTCAAACGGTCAAAACGGGAAAAAGGCTTTGTGCGGCCGTTTCTTTGTGGTATAATATGTGGGAAACACAAGCCGGGGGGCGAAAACGTGACGCAGACCTGCGTGACCAACAACGAAAAGGAAACCGAAGCGCTGGGCGAGGCCATTGCGCGCCGTTCGGAAAAGCTTGCGGCCATTGCGCTGGCGGGCGATTTGGGCGCCGGGAAAACGGCGCTGGTGCGCGGGCTGGCCCGCCGGCTCGGCAGCGCCGACGCCGTGACCAGTCCGACCTATGCCATTGTCAACGAATACCGCGGCAGCCGGAAAATCTGCCATTTTGACCTGTACCGCCTGAGCGGGGGGGATGCCTTGTGGGAAATCGGCTGGGAGGATTACCTCGCGTCGGGCGCGCTGTGCGTCGCCGAATGGAGCACCGTCGCGCCCGAGATGTTCCCGCCTGAGACCCTGTGGGTGGAAATCGAAAAAACCGGGGAGGAGCAGCGGAAAATCACGCTGCGCTGGCCCGAGGGGGTGGAAGCATGCTGATTTTGGCGCTCGACACAACCGGGCGCGTCGCCTCGGCGGCGCTGTGCCGCGACGGCTGCGTGGTGGCGCACTGCGAGCGCGATTCCATGATGGATCACAGCCGCACCATCCTGCCCGTGTGCGAGGAAATGCTGCGCGGGCAGGGCCTTGCGCTCGGCGATGTCGACCTGTTCGCCGCGACCTGCGGGCCCGGCTCCTACACCGGCATCCGCATCGGCGTCGCCGCCGTCAAGGGCTTTGCCTTCGGGCAGGACAAGCCGTGCGCCGCCGTTTCAACGCTGGAGTCGGCCGCATGGGCCGACCGTGCGCGGGAGGGCGAAAAGCTGGCCGTTGTCAGGGCGCGGCCCGGCGAGTACTTTGCCGCCCGCTTCGAGCAAAAGGGCGGGGAGATCAGGCGCCTGACCGACGACGGCGTGCTGAGCGAGGCGCAGATAGCCGCCCTGCTGGCCCGGGGGGAGGCGCGTCTTTGCGGAAGCGGCGCGCGCGAGCTGCAAGCGGCGCTCGGCCTGCCGCAGCAGGCAGTCGGAGCCGAACAGAGCGCGTCGTCGGCCGCGCTGTGCGCCGCCGGGAAGGCAAGACGCGGAGAGACGGTCAGCTGCCACGACGTCAGGCCGTCGTACCTGCGTCCGACGCAGGCCGAGAGAATGAAACAACAAAAAGAGGAGAAAGACCAATGAAAATTGCCATGGGAAGCGACCACGCCGGCTTTGATTTGAAGGAAACCCTGAAAAAGCACCTTGAGGAGCGCGGCTTTGCCGTGCAGGACTTCGGCACCTTTGACAAAAGCTCGTGCCATTACCCCGTCATCGCCGAAAAAGTGGCGCGCAGCGTCGCCGCGGGGGAGAACGAGCGCGGCATTCTGGTGTGCGGCACCGGCATCGGCATGTCGATGGCGGCCAACAAGGTACACGGAATCCGCGCCGCCGCCGTGTCCGACTGCTTTACCGCAAAGGCCACCCGTATGCACAACGACGCCAACGTGCTCTGTCTGGGCGAGCGCACCGTCGGCCCCGGGCTGGCGGCCATGCTGGCCGACCTGTTTGTCGATACGGAGTTTGAGGGCGGCCGTCATCAGACCCGCGTTGAGATGATGATGGCGCTGGAAAAGTAAACACCGGCTGGAAAAACAACACAGGCGGCAGAGGCTTTGACCTCTGCCGCCTGTTTTTTGACGGGCAAGCCGCTTTGTGCGGGCCGGAAGGAAAGGCCGCTCAGCGGCGGTAGCGGCCGCCGCGGCTGCTGCTGCGCAGACGGCGGCGCCGGCGCTTGTTGCGGGCGCGCATGACAAAGAGCCACACGGCAAAAATGACGAGGAGAGCCAGCACCGCGCCGACGGCTATGCGGAAGGCCGTGCTGCTGAAAAACGAGGTGATGCGGTCGACGACATACAGGGTTTTGGAGCGCTCGACGTCGGCGGAGGAGACGAGGTTCAGGGTGCCGTAGGCCTTGCCGTTGTAGCTGAAGGTGGCCTTGCCGAGCGGCTGCCCCTTGGTGACGGGGGCGCAGATGTCCTCGTCGACGGTGAAATCGACGGTGACCAGGCTTTTGTCAAAATCGGCGGGAAGCAGGGCGGAAAGGCTGCCCTCGGGGGTCAGGACCAGCGTGTCGCGGTCGGTCGCCAGCCGGAGCGGAACCTCGGTGATGGGGTCGCTGCCCTGCACCAGCAGCTGAATGGAGAAGTTGTCTTTGGCGTAATCGAGCAGCTTGATGCTTTCGGTAAAGCTGCCGAGCGTGCCGTCCTCGGCCTTGGAAGCGCCGAGCACGACGCTCAGATAGGTCAAGTCGTCGTTGCGGGCGGCGGCGATCAGGCAGTAGCCGGCAGGGGTGGTAAAGCCGGTCTTGACGCCGATGGCCGACTCGTAGTAATAGGCGCTCTGCCGGATTTTGGTAATCAGGTGGTTGGTCGTCGTCAGCGTCGTTTCCTTGGCGTGCTTGTTGGTGGGGGGCAGCTTGATCTGCGGCGTGGCGACAATTTCGGCAATGGTGGGGTTTTCCATGGCGTGCCGCGCTATCAGCAGCAGGTCCCGCGCTGTGGTGTAATGGTCCTCTTCGTGCAGGCCGTGCGGGTTGGCAAAGTGGGTGCCGGTGCAGCCGAGCGAGGCCGCCGTGGCGTTCATCATGTCGACAAAGCCCTCAACAGACCCGCCGACATGCTCGGCCAGCGCGTTGGCGGCGTCGTTGCCCGAGGCGACGAGCAGGTAGCGGATCAGGTCGGAAAAGGGCATTTGCTCGCCCGCGATCAGAAAGACGCTGCTGCCGCGCTCGGGCAGGCCCTGAAGCGCCTGCGGCGAGACGGTGACCATGTCGGCGGGGTTGCCCTTTTCCAGCGCGACGACGGCCGTCATCAGCTTGGTGGTGCTGGCCGGGAAAAGCCTTTGGTCGGCGTTTTGCTCAAAGAGCACCTCGCCGGTCTTGACCTCGTACAAAATGGCACCCTTGGCGTTGATGACGGGCGGGGCCGCGGCGTATGCGGGCATCAGGAGAGCCGCAAAGACAAGGGCCAGGCAAAGGACTTTTTTTGAAATGTTCAGACTGAGCACTCTCCTTTACTGTAAAACTTGCAATAAAAATTGGGTTCCGGCGCAAGAAAAGTTGCACGAAAGGGACATTGTTTGTTATAATAAATAAAATGTCCGCGGCAGACCGGCTTTTTATCAGTTTACCAGAAATCGTGCGGGTTTTCAACGCCTGCGGCCGGCCTTAAGAAAAATAATCGTTTTTCGCCGCCGGACGGGAGTCAAACGGAGGTGCTGCGATGCGCGCCAGAGCGGCGGCCGGGCTGGCCGTGCTGTGCTGCCTGCTCGGGTTCGGGCTGGGCAGGCTGTCGGTGTTCGGAAGCGGGGCCGTGGTGCGGGGCGGACGGCCCCCCGTCGCCATGCCGGCGCTTGCGGCGGCGGACGCTCCGCAGGGCGAAAAGGCGCTGGAGTTCGGCCTTGTTGACATCAACGCGGCGGACGCGGAGGCGCTGTGCCGCCTGCCCGGCATCGGAGAAAAAACGGCCGGGAAGATCATCGCCTACCGGGAAGAAAACGGGCCCTTTGCCTCGGAGGAAGAGCTGATGGCGGTCAGAGGCATTGGGCCGGGGACCTATGAAAACATCAAACAGTATATCTGTGCGGGGAGGTAAAGTATGCGAATCCTTGTGGTGGACGACGAGAAGCTGCTCGTCAAGGGAATCAAGTTCAATCTGGAAAATGAGGGCTATACCGTTGACGGCGTTTATGACGGCGCCGCGGCGCTGAGCATGTTTCACGAAAACAGCTACGATCTGGTCATTTTAGATCTGATGCTGCCCGTGCTCGACGGCCTGACCGTCTGCCGGAAAATCCGCGAATCGTCCAACGTGCCCATCATCATGCTGACGGCCAAAAGCGAGGGCAGCGACAAGCTGATCGGGTTTGAGTACGGCGCCGACGACTATGTCACAAAGCCCTTTGACATTCTCGAACTCAAGGCACGCATCCGCGTCATTCTGCGCAGGGTGGGGCAGAGCGGCGCCTCGGCGGCCGAGGAAAGCCTGCGGGCGGGGCCCATGACCATTGACATGATGCAGCGCACGGTCACCGTAGACGGCCGCGACGACGTTGATTTGACGGCCAAGGAGTTTGACCTGCTGGCCATGCTGGTGCGCAATCAGGGGCGGGTTTTCAGCCGCGAAACGCTGCTCAACAGCGTGTGGGGCTACGATTATCCGGGCGATATCCGCACCGTCGACGTGCACATCCGCCGCCTGCGCGAAAAGCTGGAGGAGGACGACGCCAACCCCCGGTACATTCTGACCAAGTGGGGTGTGGGGTATTATTTCCGCGTCGAAAAGAATGGATAACAGCCGCCGCGCCACCTTCGGGCGTCACTTCAGAAGCCTGCGCTTTCAAATCAGCGCGGCTTTTGCCGTGCTGCTGGCCGTCACGCTCGTCATCATCAACTATTACCCGGTCCAGCTGATGCGCGAGCAGATCATCGCCGCCAAGGAAAGCGAAATGCTGTCGGCGGCGCTGACGCTCGGGGCGGCGCTGGAGGATTTCAGCGAGCTGACCGAGGACGGCGTTTACAACGCCGTCCGGCTGCTCGAGGTCATGCGCGAGCGCCGCGTTCTGGTGACAGATGACGGCGGGGTCGTCATTTACGACAGCACGCAGACGGCGGGCGTGGTGGGGCGTCTGGCCATTTTTTCCGAAATTGTCGGCGCCCTTTCCGGTCAGGACATTTTCCGCTGCAAATACAGCGAAACGGCCTTTGAAACCTATGCCGCCGTGCCCGTCATGCGATCGGACAGGCCGATGGGCGCGGTGTATTTTTACGACTACGACACCGAGCAGGCGGCGCTTTTGCGCCAGACGCGCCGCGATCTGCGGCATTTGTCCATGGTTTTGTCGGCGGTGTGCACGCTCGGCATCGTGGCCTTTACCGTTTCCTTCAGCCACCGGCTCGGGCTGCTGCTGCGCGGCGTCAAGCGGGTCGGGCAGGGGGAATACAGCTACAAAATCGAAATGAACGGCGAGGACGAGCTGTCGGCCATCGGCGATGAGTTTAACGTCCTGACCGAGCAGATCTGCAAAAACGAAGAGCTGCGCCGCCAGTTTGTTTCGGATGCCAGCCACGAGCTTAAAACGCCGCTGGCGTCGATACGGCTGCTGTCCGATTCCATTTTGCAGACGAAAAGCATCAGCCGCGAGGACATCCGCGAGTTTTTGACCGACATCAACGAGGAGATCGAGCGCCTGACGCGCATCACCGAAAGCCTGCTCAACCTGACGCGGCTCGACGCCCTTCCGCCGGCCCGGCCCGTGGCCTGCGAGGTCGGCGCGACGGTGCGCCGGTGCGCCGAGCTGCTGCGCGGCAGCGCCGAGCAGTACGGGGTGCGCATCGAGGTGCACAGCGAGGGGGAGCATTTCATCCTCGCCGACCCCGACGGGCTGTATCAGATCATCTTCAATCTGATGGAAAATGCCGTCAAGTACAACCGGCAGGGGGGGAGCGTCGTCGTCGACATCGGCAACGACGAGGCCGTCACCGTGCTGAGCGTCAGGGACACCGGCATCGGCATTCCGCAGGACCAGCTCCAGTACATTTTCCAGCGTTTTTACCGCGTGGACAAAACGCGCTCGCGCACTACGGGCGGCACGGGCCTCGGGCTGGCCATCGCGGCGGAATGGGTCAAGAATCTGGGCGGGCGTATCGACGTGCGCAGCGAATACGGCAAGGGAAGCGAGTTTTCCATCCGCTTTGTCTCCTGCCAGAAGGGGGACGCCGGACAATGAAAAAACGTCTGTTTGCCCTGACGCTGCTGCTTGCGCTGCTGGCCGGGTGCGGGCTTAAAATGCCGCAGCCGGGGTCCGAAAACGATGCCCATGAGGCCGACGTGTACTTTC
>CAKUPI010000034.1 GCA_934675045.1 uncultured Eubacteriales bacterium | reverse complement strand
CATCAGGGGTGCTCTTTGCAGAAAAGGCTTATTCGGCGGTGTTTTTCAAATCATATTGATCGATGAGCTGCTGCGCCTGCTCGGGTGAGACGATATACACCTCGTCGTCGATGACGAGAGTCGGGATGCCGATGGTATGCTTTTCCCGCGCCGGCGCGTGGGCCTCCGACGTGTCGCGGATTTTGAGAAAGGCGCGCAGGGGCGTAATGCCCGAGGTGATGTCGATGTAGGTGTACTTGACGCTGTTCTGGCAAAGAACCTCTTTGACCGGGGCGCAGCCCCCTCAATACGGGTTGCCGTACAATGCTACCTTATGCATGATGACCCTCCTTTTATTGGCAATCGGAATAATTCATACATTAATTATAGCTTATTCCGATAGGAGTGTCAATCGGGCAGAGGCAAATATTTTTGCGATTTATCGCGCAAAATGGTCCAGCAGGCCGATAAAGGCGCGGATTCCGACCTCCATCAGCTCTTCGTCAAAGTCAAAGCGGTTGTTGTGCAGCGAGGGCACGTCCCCGAGGCCCAAAAAGGCAAAAACGCCGGGCACCCGCTTTTGGTACTCGGAAAAGTCCTCGCCGATGACCGTCTTGTCGGCCTCGAGCAACTCGACGCCGGCTTTCGCCATGGCCTTTTTGTACTCCTCATACAGCGCGGGGTCGTTGTTGACGGGCGGATAGGCGTCGCCGATGCCGACCTCTGTGGTCGTGCCGCAGCGCGCGTCGACGGCCGCCGCCGTCTCGCGAATTTTGGCGCACAGCATATCGAAAACGCCCGGTTCAAAGGCGCGGACGCTGCCCTTTGCGCACGCCGTCTCGCAGACGATGTTGCCGGCGTCTCCCCCCTGCATTTTCCCGACGTGCAGCAAAAACTCGGTTCCCGGAGCGATGTCCTCCCGTTTATAACGGTTCAGCTCAGAGACGATGTCGGCCAGTGCGGCCAGCGCGTCAATGCCGAGATCGGGGCGGGCGCAGTGGGCGCTTTTGCCGTGTACCGTCAGCGTCAGCTCGGCCGCCTGCGCCATCAGGGGGCCGGGGCGCGAGCTGAGCGTGCCCGCTTTGGCCTTGGGCCAGACGTGCAGGCCGAATACCTTGCTGACGCGGAAGCGTTCGAGCACCCCCGCCTCGCAGATGGGCTTTGCGCCGCCGATGGTCTCCTCGGACGGCTGGAAAATCAGCAGCACATTCTTTTGATACCGGCTTTTGTTTTGGCTCAGGTAATCGGCCAGCGACAGCAGCATGGCCATGTGGGCATCGTGCCCGCAGGCGTGCATACAGCCGTTTTTCGAGGCAAAGGGCAGCCCGGTCTCCTCGGCGATGGGAAGCGCGTCGATGTCGGCGCGGAAGGCCACCGTTTCGTCTGCCCCGTTGTCAAAAAACGCGATGCTGCCCGTGCCGACCACGCGCTCGGTCAGGCAATCGAGCTGCGCCAGCCTGTCCGCAATATAGCGGCCCGTTTTTTCTTCCGCGCGGCCGACTTCCGGTATGGCGTGCAGCTCGCGGCGGTACTGAATGGTTTTTTTCATAGGAGACCCTCCCGTTGATTTTCACGGCGGCGGCGCGGCGCTGACACGCCGCCGGCGCTTTCTGTTGTGTTGCCCAAAGAACACATTCAAATTATACACGTTTGACGGCATATTGCAAGATTCTGTACATTTTCCCGCAGAGGATGTTTACATTTGCCCGGGTTCGTGCTATGATTTAATGCGTTGATAGAGGCGCGGAGACGATGAGTACCTACTGAAGCCGGCGGGCTGTGAAGGCGGGGAAAGGCAGCTCCGCCGAACTGCCCGCACAGGCGTGTACGGGCGGTGGGTCTGCAGTGAACAGTTGCAGGACTGTCTGCAAGGATTTTTGCAGTTGTGCTATCTTACTTTGCTGTGCATTTGGGCCGGTAAGAGCATCCCTGCTGCTCTTCCGGCTTTTTTAGGTTCGGCTTTTGCAATCGTCGGAGGAAGCTTGACGGGCGCAGGCCCGAGGAGGCAGAAAGAGCATGAGAATGGTACACAAATACGGCGGCAGCTCGGTGGCGACCCTGGAAAAAATCAAGGCCATCGCGCAGCACATCGCGTCGCTGCACAGGCAGGGGCACGAGCTGATCGTTGTCTGCAGCGCCATGGGCAAAACGACCAACAGCCTCATTTCCATGGCCGAGCAGGTTTCCCCCTCGCCCTGCAAGCGCGAGCTTGACGCCCTTTTGTCGATCGGCGAGCTGCAGACGGTGACGCTGATGGCCATGACCCTTCAGGGGCTGGGCTGCGACGCCATCTCCATGACCGGCTTTCAGTCGGGCTTTATCACCGACAGCTCACATTCGCGCGCTTTTATCAAAGAGGTCAGGACCGACCGCATCGAGCGGTGCCTGCGCGAGGGCAAGGTGGTGGTCGTCGCCGGATTTCAGGGCATTACCGAGGACGGAGACATCACCACGCTCGGCCGCGGCGGCTCCGACACGACGGCAGTTGCGCTGGCGGCCGCGCTGGGCTGCGGCTGCAGCATTTATACCGACGTCGACGCCGTTTACAGCGTCGACCCGCGGCTGTACCCCGCCGCCAAGCCCTTAAAGCGCATTTCGTACGAAGAAATGATGGAAATGTCGGTCTGCGGCGCCGGGGTTTTGGAAACGCGCTGCGTCGAACTGGCAAAAAAATACGGCGTCGAGCTGTATCTGGGCCGCACGCTGGAAAAGGAAAGAAAGGGAACCACCGTTATGTCACAGGAAAAAATTATGTTTGAAGACATGCCCATCACCGGTATCAGCATCAAAGACGGCTGCACCATTGTTTCCTTTCCCCCGATGGAATACGCGCCCGGCAGCATCGCCGCCGTCTTTGACCTGATCGCCAAAAGCCACATCAATCTCGACATCATCAACCAGAACGTCATCGGCGGCAAAATCGCCTTTTCCTTCAGCTGCCCGGACGCGCAGGTGGCCGAGCTGCGCGTTGCCCTGCAAAACAGCGGCATGCTCTGCACGCTCAACCCGGACATCCGCAGCGGCTACACGCAGATCAGCGTCGTCGGCGTCGGAATGGCGACCCACACCGGCGTTGCCGCCAAGGTCTTTGGCGTTTTGGCCGAGGCCGGCATACCCTACTACCAGATAACCACGTCGGAAATCTCGATTTCTTTCACCATTGACCCATACAACAAGAGCAAGGCAATCGCCGCTCTTGCCAAAGCTTTCGAACTGTAAGGAGGAAAATCACCATGCAAAAGCCCATCCGCACCTTCAGCGGCTCTCTGGTCGCCCTTGTCACCCCCTTTGCCCCGCAGGGCGGCGTTGATTTTGACATGCTGGACCGCCTGATCGATTTTCACCTGCAAAACGGCACCGACGGCATCGTCGCCCTCGGCACGACGGCCGAAACCCCGACGCTGAGCGACGAGGAAAAAACCGCCGTCGCCCGCCGCGTCATCGACCGCGCAGACGGCCGCATTCCCGTCATCGTCGGCGCCGGCTCCAACAACACGGCGCACGCCGCCGAGCTGGCCCGCCGCTACGAGTCCCTCGGCGCCGACGGCCTGCTCGTCGTCACCCCCTACTACAACAAGGCCAACAAAAGCGGTATGCGCGCCCACTTTGAAACGGTGGCGGCCGCGACGCGCCTGCCCATTCTTCTCTACAACGTCCCCGGCCGCACCGGCTGCTCGATCTCCATCGACGTTCTGACCGAGCTTGCCAAGGTTCCCAACATCGCCGGCATCAAAGAGGCCAGCGGCGACATCGCCTACGCCGCGCAGTGCGCCCGGCTGGTCGGCGACGGCTTCTGCCTGCTGTCGGGCAACGACGACAGCATCGTGCCCCTTCTCTCGCTGGGCGGCTCGGGCGTCATCTCGGTGCTGGCCAACGTCGCCCCCCGCCAGACCCACGACATGGTGCAGTCCTTCCTTTCGGGCGACACGGCGCGCGCGCGCACCCTTCAGCTCTCGCTGCTGCCCCTTATTAACGCCCTGTTCATCGAAACCAACCCCGTGCCCGTCAAAAAGGCCATGGATTTTCTCGGCTTTGCCTGCGGCGAATGCCGCCTTCCCCTCGGGCCGATGGCCGAGGAAAACGCGGAAAAGCTCCGCGAGTGCCTGAAGGTTCTCGGCTGAGCCGCCCTCCCGCACCCCAAACGCGGCGGCTCTTTTGCCCGCCGCCCAACAACAAAAAGGAAGTGTCCTTATGAAAAAACGCGCTGCGCTGGTGGGCTACGGCGCCATGGGCCAGAATGTCGCCCGGCTGCTTGAGGGCCACCCCGATCTTGCGCTTGCGGGCATCATCGACCCCCTTTCCGGCCCCCCCTGCCTGCCCGGGCTGGAAGCCCTGCCCGAGACCCCCGACGTCATTATCGACTTTTCCCACCCCGCCAACCTGCCCATGCTGGCGCGGTACATCGAGCGCCGCGGCGTTCCCGCCGTGCTGTGCACCACCGGCTACTCCCCCCGCGAGGAAGAGCAGCTGAAGGCGCTGGCCGCGTACGCCCCCATCCTGCGCTCGCGCAACATGTCGCTCGGCGTCTGCGTGATGGAGCGGGTGCTGCGCATGATAACCCCCGTGCTGGCCGGGTACGACGTTGAAATCATCGAAAAGCACCACAACAAAAAAATCGACGCCCCCTCGGGCACGGCGCTGGCGCTGGCGCAGGCTGTCGAAAGCTGCGGCGACTTTGTCGAGGTACACGGCCGCGACGGCGTGGCGCCCCGCAAAAAGGGCGAAATCGGCATTCACGCCGTGCGCGGCGGCACCATTGTGGGCGAGCACGAGGTGCTCTTTGCCGGCGAGGACGAGGTGCTGAGCATCCGCCACACGGCGCAGTCCAAGCGCCTATTTGCCGCCGGTGCGCTGCGCGCCGCCCTCTTTGCGGCCTCGGCCCCCCGCGGGCTTTACACCATGGACGACGCTTTGTTTGGAGGAAAAGAAGCATGAACGCACAGGAAATCATCGAATACATCCGCACGGCCGACAAAAAAACCCCCGTTCGCGTCACGCTGAGCGAAAAAGCGCCGATCGACTTTCCCGGCTGCACGGTGTTCGGCGGCGGCAGCCTGAAAATCGTCTGCGGCGAATGGCGCGACGTCGAGCCGGTGTTGACGGCCCGGGCCGGCGACATCGAGCAGCTGGTCATCGACAACGACCGCCGCAACAGCGCCATTCCCATGCTGGACATCAAAAACGTCAACGCCCGCATTGAGCCGGGCTGCACCATCCGCGAGCAGGTGGAAATCGGCGACAACGCCGTCATCATGATGGGCGCCGTCATCAACATCGGCGCCGTCATCGGCGCGGGGACCATGATCGACATGGGCGCCGTGCTGGGCGGCCGCGCCACCGTCGGCAAAAACTGCCACATCGGCGCGGGGACCGTTCTCGCCGGCGTCATCGAGCCGGCCAGCGCCGTGCCCGTCGTCATCGAGGACAATGTCGTCATCGGCGCCAACGCCGTCGTGCTCGAGGGCTGCCGCGTCGCCGAGGGGGCTGTGGTCGCCGCCGGGGCCGTCGTCGTCAGCGACGTTCCGCCCGGCGTGGTCGTTGCCGGCGTGCCCGCCCGCATCATCAAGCAGAAGGACGAGCGCACCCTGAAAAAAACCGAAATCGTCGAGGCGCTGCGCGCCCTCTGAGGGTTTCCCTCCGCCCCGCCATGCAGGCGGGGTTTTGCTTTGCCGCAAAAACGGGGAACCTTTTCGGTTTTTTGCCGTCTATACCGTTGTATGCCTGAAAACCACCTGAAGAGGAGAAAAAACATGAACCGCATCTTCCGCAAGCTGACCGCGGCCGCGCTCGTTTTGTGCCTGTGCGCCGCATTGCTCCCCCCTGCCGCGGCCTATGACGCCGACGGCGCCGCTTTAAAGGCCGACGCGCTCAAGGCCATGTCCCTGCTGCGAGGCTCGGACCTCGGCTACGAGCTGAACCGCGCTCCCACCCGGCTCGAGGCCCTTATCATGCTGATCCGCCTGCTGGGCGCGGAAACCGACGCCCTGTACGGCGAGGGGTATTCCCATCCCTTTGCCGACGCCCCCGGCTGGGAGGGCGCGGCGCAGTACCTCGCCTACGCCTATTCCACCGGCCTGACCACCGGCGTCGACGCCGCCCATTTTGACCCCGACTCCCCCGCCAGCGCGCAGATGTTCTCCACCTTTGTCCTGCGCGCCCTCGGCTACCGCGACGACGGGCAGGGCACCGTCTGGAGCCGCTGGCAGCCGCTGCTCGGCAGCGCCGTCAAGGTGCCCGCCGACGTCAACCTGCAAAACTTCCTGCGCGGCGACATGGTTTCGCTGTCCTACGCCGCCCTCGACGCCGAGGTACAGGGCACCGGCATGACCCTTGCGCAGAAGCTGATTGCCGACATGCGTCTGAGCGATCTTTCCCTGCGCATCGGCCGGGTCATCACCGGCGAAAAGGTGACGGCCGACAGCAGCCTTTCCGCCATCATGGCCTATCTCTACGCCTCCGTGCGCGACATTTACATCCCCTCCATGCCGACAGCGGAGCCCATTACCGCCGAAAACATCCAGTACTATCTGGGCACGAACGCCCTTGCCATCACCGAAGGCATTGCCGTCGAGCCCATGATGCTGGCCGTTGCCCACTCCGTCTGCCTGATTCGGCTGCCCGAAGGCGCCGACGTCGACGCCGCCAAAAAGCTCATCCGCAAGAGTGTCGACCCCCGCAAGTGGATTTGTGTCGGCGTCGACGAAAGCAATGTTTTTGTCGAAAGCATCGGCAATGTCGTGCTGCTGGCGATGGACGACGACTGCGGCAGCGCGCTGGCCGGCGCCTTCCGCGCGCTGGACCCCCGCCTGATAACCCCGGACGACAGCGGCATGATGAAGGTCGGGCAGAGCTATATCGCCGCCCCCGCCCCGCTGAATACCGACTCCGTCCATCGCTTCACCGTCAAGCTGGCCGCGCTGCGCGACACCTATTTCCCCCAAAACGACGTTTTTGTCTCCATCATCCCCGACAAAAGCTACTACGCCCGCGAGCAGATCGCGCAGTACATGAGCCACGATTCCATGGCCGGGCTGGTGCGCGGCGAGCTTTACGACTGGAACCTCATCGACATTTCCTCCGCGCTCACCCTCGAGGACTTTTATCAGACCGACCCGCACTGGAAGCAGGAGCGGCTTTTTGGCGTTGTCGATGCGCTGGGCGAAAAAATGGGCTTTTCCGTTGACAAGAAGGCCTTTACCGCCCACACCTATGACAGCTTCACCGGCTCCTACGGCCGGACCGTCAAGGACATCCGGCCCGAGACCCTCACCTGGCTGACCAGCCCCTGCACCGACGCCGCCGTCGTGGCCAACACGCAGACCCCTTCGGCCGTCACGGTGTACAACACCGCCTTGCTGCAAAGCGACTCGGCCTATAATGTCTTTCTGTCCGGCCTGAGCCCGCTGACCGTTATCGAAAGCCCTGCGGCCAAGCGCGATCGGCATCTGGTCCTCTTTTCCGACTCCTACGGCAGCAGCCTGGCCCCCCTGCTGCTCGAGCAGTATTCCAAAATCACCCTTGTCGATCTGCGCTACATGCCGAGCAAGCTGCTGCCCCAGTACGTCCGTTTTGACGGGGCCGACGTCCTCTTTGCTTACAGCGCCGCCATGGTCAACAACAGCAATCTTCTGAAGTAAAGCCCCCCGCAAAAAAGCCCTGAACCGCAAACAGCGGGTTCAGGGCTTTTCTCCTGTCAGAGCAGTAGTCTGCCCGCCCGCGCGCCGGGAAGCCAAAGCCCGGGCCGCAGGGTACACGGCCCCTGCTCCGCGGGCACAAACTGCCGCTCAGGCCCGCGCGCCGCGCCGGGCAGTAAAGTCACCCGCTTCGGGGTGCAAAAAGAGCCGGAGCAGCACGCTGCTCCGGCTCTCCCGTTCACTCTTATTTGCCGCTGACAATGGCCATGGTGTCCATGGCGATGACCAGCTCTTCGTTGGTGGGGATGACCAGGGTCTTGACGGTGGCGTTGGGGGCGGAAACATCGCGCATCTCGCCGCGGAAGTTGTTCTTTTCCTTGTCGATGGCAATGCCCATGAACTCGAGGCCCTCGACCATGCGCGCGCGCAGCTCGGGGGAGTTCTCGCCGACGCCGGCGGTAAAGACGACGGCGTCGACCCCGCCCATGGCGGCGGCGTAAGCGCCGATGTACTTCTTGACGCTGTAAACAAACAGCTCGATGGCCAGCTCGGCGCGCTTGTTGCCCTCGCCGACGGCGGCCTCAAGGTCGCGGAAGTCGGAGGAGACGCCGGAAACGCCCAGAACGCCCGACTTCTTGTTGAGGATGTTGATCATTTCCTTGAGGCTCAGGCCCTCTTTTTCGGCGACAAACTCGACGATGGCGGGGTCGATGGAGCCGCAGCGGGTGCCCATCGGCAGACCGTCCAGCGGGGTCAGGCCCATGCTGGTGTCCACGCTGATACCGCCGTTGACGGCGGCGACCGACGAGCCGTTGCCCAGGTGGCAGGTGATGATCTTCAGCTCAGAGACGGGCTTGCCGAGCATCTGCGCGGCCTTTTCCGACACAAAGCGGTGCGAGGTGCCGTGGAAGCCGTAGCGGCGCACGCCGTACTTCTCGTAATACTCGTAGGGAACGGCATAGATAAAGGCATTCTGCGGCATTTTGGCGTGGAAGGCGGTGTCAAACACGGCGACCTGCGGCACGCCGGGCATGACCTCTTCACAGGCGGCAACGCCGGTCAGGTTGGCGGGGTTGTGCAGCGGGGCCAGGGGGATGCACTCTTCGATGGCGGCCTTGCTCTCGGCGGTCAGCAGCACCGACTCCGAGAACTTCTCGCCGGCCGAGACGACGCGGTGGCCGACGGCGTCGATTTCCTTCATGCTCTTGATAACGCCGTTCTTCTCGTCGACCAGCATCGAGGTCAAAAAGCGGATGGCGTCCGAGTGATTTTTCATCGGGGTTTCGCCCTTGATCTTCTCGCCGTGCGCCTCATAGGTGTATTTGCCGTCGATGCCGATGCGCTCGCAAAGGCCCTTGGCCAGCACCTTTTCGGTGGTCATCTCGATGAGCTGATATTTCAGCGACGAGCTGCCCGCGTTGATAACCAAAACGTTCATTCTGCCTGCACTCCTTAAACTATTTGTAACTCGTGGTTTTTTAGCGTATAATGAAACCATTGATTATTCTACACCACTCCGCTTCAAAAAACAACCTTATTTTCGCCTTCAGGGGGTCAACATGAAGATTTGCGGCATTGTTTGCGAATACAACCCGTTTCACACCGGCCACCGCGCGCAACTGGACGCCGTTCGCGCCCGGCTCGGCGCGGATACTGCCATCGTCTGCTGCATGTCGGGCAATTTTGTACAGCGCGGCGAGGCCGCCATCGCCCCCAAGCACCTCCGGGCCGAAAGCGCCCTGCGCGCCGGCGCCGATCTGGTTCTTCAGCTTCCGCTGCCGTGGGCACTCAGCTCGGCCGAGGGCTTTGCCCGGGCCGCCGTCTCGCTGCTGGCCGCGACGGGCGTTGTCTCCCATCTGGCCTTCGGCGCCGAGGACGCCTCGCTTGCCCGCCTCGGCCCGCTGGCCGACGCCGCGCTTGAAAAAAGCACCATCGAAGCGACGCTGTATCACCTTGAAAGCGGCATTCCCTACGCCCGCGCGCGCGAGCGCGCCCTGCACGCCCTTCTGCGCGGCGAGGCGGAGCTTTTGCAAAAGCCCAACAACATTCTCGCCGTCGAATACCTCAAGGCGCTGCGGCTCCTGCAAAGCCCCATCACGCCGCTCGCCCTGCCGCGCGAGGGCGCCGGTCACGATGGCGAGCCCGGCGGCGGCTTTGCCTCGGCCACCTGGCTGCGCACCCGCCTGCGCCAAGGTGACTGGGAGGCAGCGCGCCCCTTCCTGCCCGCCGGCTCGCTTGCCCTGCTGCAAAAGGCGGCGGACGCCGGCGGGCTGATGCTGTCCCCTGAGCGTCTGGACTGCGCTCTGATGCCCCATCTGCTGCGTATGCGCATTGAGGAGCTGTCGGCCCTGCCGGGCGCGTCCGAGGGGCTGGAGCACCGGCTGTACGAGGCCATTCGCCGGGGCCGTGACTTCGAGTCGGTATGGCAGGCGGCCAAGACCAAGCGCTACCCGGCGGCGCGGCTGCGCCGGATGCTGCTGTGCGCCTATCTCGGCGTAACGGCGGCCGATCAGGCCCGCCCCCTTCCCTACATCCTCGTTCTGGGCCTGTCGCAGACCGGCCGCACGCTGCTGCGCCGGATGGCGGAAAAAAGCACCCTGCCCGTCCTCACCCGCCCGGCGCAGGTCAAGGGCCTGCCCGGCGAGGCGCAGGCCCTGTTTGAAAAAGAGGCGCTGGCCGACGACCTGTACCGTTTTGCCCTGCCCGGCTGGCGCGCCGAGCGCTCCGGCGACAGCTGGCGGCGGCAGGCCGTCGTCCTTTAGCCAAAAAAGAAGGCCCCGCACAGATGTTCATCATCCTCTGTGCGGGGTCTTTTTGCCGCTTTTGGCCCGCTCTCCGCCTTTAAAAGCTGGGCCAGGCGCCGTCCCAGACGATGCGGCGGTAATTTTCCCTGTCCGTATCGCCCTCGGTGGAGACGCAGAGAATGCGGGAGCCGGCGTTGAGACCCAACTGATCGCGCAGCGCCGACAGCTTTTCGTTCTGCATGACCTCGGCCACCAGCCCCGTTGTAACGGCTCCGCTCTCGCCGGAGATGATCCGCGGGTCGCCGTTTGCGGGGCTGCCCAGCACGCGCATTCCCTTGGCCGCCACCCAGTCGGGGACCGAAAGGAAGTGCGAGGCATGGGCGTTGAGCTGCCGCCAGCCCACGCCGCAGGGCTCGCCGCAGGACAGCCCCGCCATGATGGTGTCCATCGCGCCGCCCACCGTGTGCACTCGGCCGTCGGCCGCTTTGGCGGTGCGGAACAGGCAGTCGGCCTTATTGGGCTCGACAACGGTCAGCACGGGCAGATCGGCGCCGTAATAGTCGGCAAAGAACCCGGTCAAAGCGCCCGCCATCGCCCCCACGCCCGCCTGCAAAAAGATGTGCGTGGGACGCTCGCCCTTCAGCTGCTGCACCATTTCCCACGCCATGGTGGTGTAGCCCTGCATGATCCAGGCCGGGATTTCCTCATACCCATCCCACGAGGTGTCCTGCACGAGAATCCAGCCCTTTTCCTCCGCCTGCCGGCCGGCGTAGCGAACGGCGTCGTCGTAGTTCAGGTCCAGAATGGACGCTTCGGCGCCCAGCGCGCGGATGTTTTCCAGCCGCTCCCTCGAGCTGCCGCGGGGCATGTACACCACGCTCCTCTGCCCCAGACGGCCGGCCGTCCACGCAATGCCGCGGCCGTGGTTGCCGTCCGTCGTCGTCACAAAGGTCAGCTCGCCCAGCCTGTCCCTGACCGCCCTGCCGGTCAGCCTGTCATAGGGCAGCTCGCAGATGTCCTGCCCCAGCCGGCCGGCGATGTACCGGCCCAGGCAAAAGCTGCCGCCCAGCACTTTGAAGGCGTTGAGCCCAAAGCGGAAGCTCTCGTCCTTGACGCGGATGCCGGCCACGCCCAGCGCGGCCGCCAGCCCCTTCAAATCGACCAGCGGAGTGGGCGCGTACTCCGGAAAGCTCCGGTGGAAGCCGTGCGCGATTTGCGCGTTTTGGACGGTAAACCGCCTTTCGCAGCTTTCCGGCCCCGCCGGGGTATGCCGTGTCCATAAAATTGCTTCATTCATGCCGTTCACCTCACCATTTGGCCTGTCCGCAAAAACAGCGGCGTTTTGCGGGAATGTCTGCCCGGGAATATGAAGAAACCCTGTAACCGTTCGGGTAATGTTCATAGGGACACAAGTTGACACCATATCTTGCAAGGGGCGGACAGCGTTTGCTGTCCGCTTCTTGCGTTTTTTCTCTGCTTTTTTATTATGCGGGAAGCTCGAATACCTCGCTCAAGGGCGGCGCAATGCGCGGCTGCGCCTCGCCCTGCTCCATCGCGCTGTCCACCGTGCCGATGTCGCGGTAGACGATGCGGATGCTCTGGTGGGAGCTGCGGGAGTA
>CAKUPI010000033.1 GCA_934675045.1 uncultured Eubacteriales bacterium | reverse complement strand
GCGCCGGCTGCCTGTCCGCCCGCACCGGCGGCGATGACCTTGGCGTCGCCCATGCGGTACAGGCTGTTTTTGCCCTGCTGAAGCCGCTGGGCCGCAACCAGTCCGTAAAAGCCCTGCTCAGAGGCCATCTGGTTGGAGCCGGTTCCGTCCACCGTGTGCAAAAATCCGCCGGTTTCCCGGACGTAGAAGGTCATCAGATTGTCCAGCAGGGTTTTGCCGTCCTTGACAAAGCGGGGGTCGTCGAGAGGAATCCCCAGCTCGCACAGCGCCACGATGATCTGCACGCAGCTTTCGGAGTTGGCGCTGCCCCAGGAGGAGAAGCCGCCGGCGGCGCTCTGCATTTTGCTCATGCAGGCCAGCGCCTCTTCGGTCGCCTTTTTCACCGCGGGCTGGTCCTGGTACTTGGCCAGTGCCTGAAGCGCCATGCCGGTGATGTCCGGGTCGGATCTGCCGTCGCCGGAGGAGGAAGAGGAGGTGCCGCCGAACAGGCTCCAGCCGCCGTCCGAAAGCTGACATTCCAAAATCCGGTCAACGTACATCTGACGGGTGGCCTGCGTTTTGGCCTGCGGGTTTTTCGGCATGGGGTAGCTCCGGGAATCCAGAGCGATGAGCGCCCAGATGGGTCCGTTCATGCCCTGCCAGATGGTTTTGTCGTAATCGCCGAGGGCGCGGGTCAGGTCGTAGCCCGCCACATTCCGCGCGTCCTTGCCGATGGAGCTGAGCGCCACGATGAGGCGGGAATACTCGGTGTACTTTTTCTCGTGGAGCACGCCCTTGCAGGCCTTGACGTACTCCTCGACGGTGGCGTAGTAGTTCTGATAATACTGCTCCGGCACGTCATAGCCGCTGCGGGCAAGCCCGAGCACGGCCCACTCGCCGCCGATGGATCCCACCTGCGGGCTTTTGACCGTCTTGTACATATACTGCGCCGTGCCCGTGATGGCGTTTGCCAGCTCGTCCTTCGACACCGCTGCCACGGCCGTCACCGACAGGCTCATCAGCAGCGCCAGCACGAGCAGCAGGCTAAGGCTTCTTTCTTTCCATTGCTTCATAGCGTTTCCTCCTCAGATTTCCGGCGGAGGTCCTCCTCCGCTTTCTTTCAGCAAGATTTTCCGTGTTGTATCTTCTTATGACTGTATCCGCTTCCCGCGCAGGCAAAGCACACGGCCTGCCGGAGCATCAAAAAACCGCACAACCATCCTGTGGCCATGCGGAAAGCACCCTGCTCCTTCGGCTCCGGCGATGGCGTAAGCCAAGGCATAGCACCGACGTATCTGACTTATCCCCTTCTGTCGGGCTTCACAGTGACCGTCTCGTGGGGCCTTCCACCCCGTTGTGTCTCCGGCGGTCTCCCGCCGGACATGCTGCCCTGCGTATGCGGTTATCCATGCTTATTATATAAAGCTTTGCGGAAAATGTAAAGACGTTTCCGCGCTTTGCCGGAAAGGGCCGGACGGCCCGGCTGCCTGCGATTTCCCGGCACAGTGTCCATGGGCATTGCTGCGCGGAGCAGACTTTCGCCTGCTCCGCGCAGCGCCGCCGGAATGCGGAATCTCCGCAGAGTCCCGCCTTTCGGGCCTTTCGGGTGAAAGGCGAGGCCCGTTCAGGCCTCTCAGCCTTCCTTTTTGAACTTGCGGTACCGGGTCACGCCCGCGTAAGCGGCAATGGCCAGCAGCGCCGCGAGGATGCCTGCGGCAACCAGGGGATTTTCCTTGACGGTCTTGCGAACGACCTCAAAGAAGGTCAGCTCTCTCTCGTCCTTCTCCTCGGGTTCCTCGGGCTTGCCGGACTCCTCGCTGCCGCCCTGCTGGGAGCCGCCCTGCGTTTCCTCGGCGGGGCGATTCTCCTTAGGCTCTTCCTTAGCGGGGGCCTCTGTCTTTGTTTCCTCGCTGATCGCCGGGGCGATGACCTCGGGAGTCTGGGGCTGGGCGTCGGCCTCGACGGAAGCGGACGGCCTGGGGCTGCTGCTCGTCTCGCTGCTGCCGGTGCCGGCGGGGAGGTCGGTCTTGCCGGTGCCCTCGCCGTCAGTGCCGCCCGTGCCTTCCCCCGCGCCGGGGTTTTCGCCGGGGCCTTCGCCGGTTCCGGCGCCGGGGCCGTCGCCCTCGCCGCTGCCGGTTCCGGTGCCGGTGCCGGTGCCGGTGCCGCTGCCCTCACCGGGTTTGGGATTGGGCTTGGGATCGGGGTCAGGGTCGGGCCTGGGAATGTCGCCGGTCTGCACGAGCGCAATGGTCACAACGGCCTCGGCCTCGCCGGCGGGCATGGTGAAGCGCTCGCCGGCCTCCTCCCCGTTGACAGTGACGGAGGTGACCTGATACTCGAACTGCGGGCCGTACTTGGTGTTCTCGTAGCGGTCCAGCGTGACGTCCATCGCGACCGCGCTGCCGGCACCCCAATAGAGGTCGGTCATGCCGTTGACGGTGGCGGAGCCGCCCTCGCCGACGACCGTCGTGGTCAGGTGGTAGAAGGTCGGCTGGCCCAGAACGGGGTACCCCTTTTCAAAGCTGTGGGTCCAGATGTTCTCCCGGACGCCGCTGTCGGTGTCCAGCAGGTGGGCCGCCCTGCCTCTTTGGAAGTCGTCGGCGGGGAGATAGGTCAGGTTGGTGCCCTCGATGCCGGGCGACATATCCGGGGCGGATTTGACGCAGTAATAGCAGTCCTCCGCAAAGTTTGTCGTGGTGCTGAAGGGGCCGCTCAACGCGCCCGCCTTGTCGCGGCTGGCGGCGGGAACCTGAATGTCGCCGTAGAAATAGGAGTTTCTCAGGTAGCTCTTGCCGCTGCCGGCCGACGCGCCGGAGACCAGGCCGCCCACCGTGGCGTCGCCGGTTGCGACGATGGTGGCGGCGCTGTAACAGTTCTCCATGCGGATGCCGTAGCCCTGCGCACCGCCGACCAGACCGCCCACATAGCCGCCGCGGACGTTGATGGTGCCGGTAAAGGAGCAGTTGGTGATCTCGGCGTTGGCGACGGAGTTGCCCATGCCGATGAGGCCGCCGACATAGGCGTTGGAGCCGTACGCGGTGAGATCGGCGCTCACCGAGCAGTTTTGCATGACGCCGCCGCCGTAGGCGGTGAGACCGCCCAGACCGCCGTGGGCCGAGAGGGCGTTGCCCTGGCCGCTGATCCTGACGCCCTTTTCCACGACGCAGTTTTGGAAGAGGTTTCCTTCCATGCCGGAGCACTCGGCGGCAAAGCCGGCGACGCCGTCACCGCCGGAGATGACGCTTCCGGCCTTGAGGGTGCAGTTGACAAACTGGCCGCCGCGGAACATGTAGATGAAGCCGGAGTTGGCGTTGAGCAGCTCGGCCTTCACGGTGCAGTTGCGGATGGAGGTGGTGGTGCCCTTGGGGGCGCGGGCGCTGCACATGCCCCACGCCACACCGGTGATGATGCTGCTTGAGCTCTTGCACTCGATGTTTACGTTTTCGATGACGCCGCAGATGCCGCCGAAGAAGGTCTGGCTCTGCTCGGGGTGAAGGGTGACGGTGTGGCCGCCGCCGTTAAAGGTTCCCCCAAAGCCGCCGTAGGTGGGACGGCCGGGGTTGTAGGGGCCGATGGCCTTCCAGTCCGCGGGCAGCTCGATGTCGGCGGTGAGCACAACGGTCTTGCCCGCATAGGCGGGGGTCATGATGCTGAACTTGTTGACGGCGTCGCGGAAGGCCTCAAGGGTCTCCAGGTCGGGAATCTCAAAATACTCGCCGTCCAGATCGTCGATTTCGGTCCACCTGGCGACAAGGGTCATGTCCTCATTCACGAGGTCGGCAAAGTCCCAGGCGTTCTCGCCCTGATACCAGCCCTCCAGTTCGTACTTTTTAAAGTTCACCGCCACGCGGTACGCCTCGGGCCGGGTCATGCTCTGGCCCTTCTCCACCTCTACGACGAGGGTTTCGGTTTTCTGCCCGCCGTCTGTAAAGTAGCCGCCGTTGGCACGGAAGGTGACCGCGCACTTGCCCGCCTGCACCCAATGGGCGTAAAGGGTCATATCGCCGGTGACCGGCTTTTCGAAGTCATAGGGGCTGGCGCCCTTGGCGTCCAGACACCAGCCGCGGAACTCGTAGCCCTCGCGGACGGGGTTTGCGGGCCTTGCCATTCTGCGGCCTTCCAGAACGACGGTCTCGGGCGCAGTCCCCGCCGCCAGCTCGCCGCCGTTGGCGTCAAGGGTGACGGTCAGCTTGGTCGCTTCCTTCCACCCGGCGTAAAGGGTCATGCTCCCCAGAATGGCCGAAGTGGCGTTGAAGGGGTGGGTACATTCGGGGTCGGTGTACCAGCCGCTGAAGGCAAACTCCCTGACGGGGTCGCCGGCGATGTCATGGACGCCTGTGCGGTTGGGAGGCGGCTCGGGCAGGCTGACCTGCTCGCCGCCGCGCACCTTTTCCACCTGCGTTGCGGCACCGTTTGCGAACACGCCGCCGTTGGCGTCAAAAATCACGGTAAAGGAACGCTTTTCAAGGCCGCTGGCCTTTTTGACAAAGGTCGCCAGCAAGACCGCGTCCATGGCCTGCGGCGTGGTGAGGTCGACCGTTTTGGTGACCGGGTCCATGCGCAGCTCGCCGGCGGAGCCGTCCTCCAGCGTGACCTTGATCTCCTGAAGCAGATAGTCCTTTTTCAGGGTGTACTCTGCGGTGATGTCCGTCCCGCCGGTGAGATAAAGGGTCAAGGGTGCGTTCACACCGTTGTGCTGCACGCCGTTTACCGGGGCAGGCTCTTCATTCCCGGCGGCCTGATCGGGCTGGAAGCCCTCCTCCGGGCCGTCGGCCTTCAGCTCCAGCGCGTAGACGGGCCAATACTTCTCCCCGTCGGCCAGCGCGGGGTAAAGGGCGCCCTGCCCCCAGAAGGTGGTGCGCTTGGCCGTGCCGCCATGGTCCAGACCGTAGGCTATCTTGCCGGAGGCAAAGTCCGCGGCGGTTCCGGCTGTGGCAAAGTCCGCATCCGCGTACGAGGCTTCTTCCTGCTCCTCGCCGGAGAGGAAGGCCAGCGTGCGGGCCTTGGCGTCGGAAGAACTCAGGTAGTAGCAGTTTTTGTTCTGCGCGGGGTTTTCGCCGCTGATGGCGCCCAGATTTTCGGCGCTCAGGGCCGTCACCGGGCCGTAGTTAAAGCAGTCCACCGCGTACGCGTAAGCCGCGCTGTTGCCGCCGGTGATGCCGCCCGTCTTGGTGCCGGCGCCCTGGCCGGTCACTTCGCCGAGGTTCCAGCAGCGGTTCAGACGGCTGAACTTTGTGCCGTCCAAGTAGTGGGAAAAGCCTCCCTTTACAAAGCCGGCCACGCCGCCCGCGTACTTTCCGAGGCCGGTGACGGCGCCCATGTTCCAGCACTCCGTGATGTTGTCGTTGTTTCCGTCCGCCACATAACCGAACAATCCGCCGGTCTGGCTGCTGTCGCCGAGGCCGGAGACGCTGCCCGCGTTGTAGGCGCCGGTGATTTTCTGCCCGGCCACGGCAAAGCTGCCGATGACGCCGCCGACCTTGGCGCTGCCGCCGATGCCGGTGACATCGCCGGTGTTGTAAACGCCGGTGACGGGGGCGGTCATGGTGCCGGTCTGACCGGCCACGCCGCCCACACTGGAGCCGGCGCTTGTGATGGTGCCCTCGTTATGGCAGTCCTGCATGCGGCCGTTGCCGCCCAGCGTGCCCACCACGCCGCCGGTGCTGCCGTTTTCGACGCCCAGCTCACCGCTGTTGGAGCAGCCGAGCAGGCTGGTGTAGGTGCCCGTCTGACCGGCCACGCCGCCGGCCACGCCGGAGGCCATGACCGTTCCGCTGTTGGAGCAGGCTTCGACGGTCAGGTAGCTGCCGGTTTTCCCGGCCACGCCGCCCACGTTGCCCGCGCCCTCCACGGTGCCGCTGTTGACGCAGTTTTCTATTCTGCCGGGCTTGTCCGCCTTGCTGTTGCCGGTCTGGCCGACCACGCCACCGGTTCCGGCAGCGCCCTTGACAGCGGCGGTGTTGGTGCAGTTTTCCACGGTGTAAAGCGCGTTGGCGGCCAGATTGCCCACAATGCCGCCGGTGCCCGCGCCCGTACCGGTGACGGCGCCCTCATTGAAGCAGCCCCTGAAGGATATCTCCCCGCCGGCGCTGCCGGCGATGCCGCCCACACCGGCCTTGCCGGAAACCGAGGCCCTGTTCACACAGCCCGCGAAAGCGGCATTCTCGGCTTCGGCCGCAACGGCGCCCAGCGCGCCGGCATCGGCGTCTTCGATGTCGCCCTCGATAACGAGGTTGCGCACCGCCGCGTCCTTGACATAGCCGAACAGCGGGGCGGTCACGTTGGAAAGGACATGGGCACCCCCGTTCCTGCCGCCGTCAAAGGTGCCGGTGAAGGGGTTCTCTCTGCTGCCGATGGTGACCGGCGTCACAGAGGCCATTTCGATGTCTGCCGTCAGCCTGAGCGTCTTGCCCGCAAAGGTTTTGCCCTCGCTCACCAGCTTGGCAAGGCCCAGCAGGTCAGCCTCGTCGGCCAGCAGCAGCTCATTTTCCTCTTCCGCATACCAGCTGGTGTCAGGGGTGATGCGGAGGCGGATTTCGTATGTAATGCTCTCGTCCCCGCCGCCCACGGTCACGGTATAGGCGGCCGCGGCAGAGGGATCGCCCGCGGTGGGCGGGGCCGCGGTCACCCGATTGGCCGGGTCAAACCGCAAAACCTGATCGGCCGTCAGCCCCGCGGCGGCAAGGGTGACCACGGTGCCTTGGTTGGCGTAGGCCGTGCCTTTCGCCACGGTGTAGGAACGGCCGTCGGCCGCCTCGGCGATGGTCACATCGGCTGTCAGGGCGGCAAAGCCTTTGGCCCGCAGGGTCAGCGCATAGACCGCGGGGTGGCTCTCGCTCACATATTCGGGGTGTTTGTCGGTGCCGAGCTTGAGGCCGTAGGCGTCGCCCAGCAGGCGGGCCACGGTGCCGTCGGCAAACTCCGCCGCCGTTTTGGCGGTGGCGTCGGCCCCGGCGGCGGCCGCAAGGCGGAAGCTGTTGGTGAAAACGGCGGCGCCTCTGCCCACCAGCGGCAGCTCGGTCACTTCACCGCCCGCCGTCAGGTAGGAAAAGCTGTTCTCCACCGTCAGGCCGCTGCCGTCGCTGTCTCCCACCAGCGCGCCGATGGCGCTGCCGGCCGCGGTGACATAGCAGCTGCGCAGGGTGACCTGCTTTTCCGTGCTGCCCGCGATGCCGCCCACCGCCGTGCCGCTCAGGCTGCCTGTCCCGGTCAGGGAAAAACCGCTCACGGCAACAGGCTGGCTGTCGCCGCCGCGAAGCTTGCCGAACAGGCCGCCCACGCTGCCGCCGGTCACGTCTCCGACGGTCAGCGCGGCGGTCCGGCTGATGATGTCGCCCGTGACCATACCGGCCACGCCGCCCGCGTTGGCGGCGTTGGCGGTGACCGCCCCGGTCAGGGAAATGTCCCCCTTCAGGGTCACGGTGCCCCCGGCCAGGCCCACCAGTCCGCCCGCGTTGGCGTTTTCGCCCGCGGCGGTCACGGCGCCCTCGCTGGCGCAGCCGTCAAAGACCGACGTGCCGCCGACCTTTCCGGCCAGACCGCCCGCATTGCTCCCGCCGCTGACGGAAGCCTTGCTGACGCAGTTTGTAAAGGTTGTGTTGACCGCCTCGGCAGCCAGCGCGCCCACGTCGCCCTCGCCGGTGACGCTGCCCTGCACGGTGACGCCGATGAGCCCGGCATCGCTGACCGCCCCGAACAGCGGAGCGGTCAGGCCGGAAATCTCATAGGCCCCGGCCGCGGGCTCGCCGTCCGAGCCCGTCTTGACGGCGCTGAAGGTGCCGGTGAAGGGCATCTCGCGGGTGCCGATGGGGGTCCATGCGCCGTCCAGTGCGATGTCGGCGCTCAGCTGAAAGCAAAGCCCCGTTCCCCCGGCTTCCACCACCCGGGCCAGCTCTCTGAGGTCCGCCGCGCTGCCCACCTGATAGGGGGCGCTTTCGGTTCCCTCGCCCTCCAGCCTCGGGGTGGCCAGCCGGACGGCGATGGCGTTCAGCATGGCCTCATACGGCCCGGTCAGGGCGGAAATGGCCGCTGCCGCCTGCTCGGAGGCGCCCGCCTTGGCGGCCTCGCAGGCCTCGATGGCCGACTGAACCTGGCCCCGCAGCGCCTGAAGCTCCTCCGGGCTCCGTTCGGCCAGCTCGTCCTCGGTTTGCAGGCCGACGCCGAGCAGCGCCGCCTTGGCCGCGTCCACGGGGCAGGTCTCGTCCTCGCCGTGGACCACGCCCGCGCCGCAGTTTTCGCAGGACGCTGCCGGTTCGGGCTCGGTGCCGCCCTCTCCGGAGGCCCCGGCCCCGCCTTCTCCGTCTGCTGCGGTGACTGCCGCGGTGGGGTCTTGCTCTTCCACCGGCAGAGCCGCCGCGTATGCAGGCGCCACCAACGAGGTCAGCAGGGCCGCACAGAGGAGAAGGCTCAAAAGTTTTTCCTTGCATCTTCTCATTTTTTTACCGCCTTTATCCATTATTTTGGCATAATGATATACATTTTTCCGGTCTCCGGGTCCTCGTAGGCGACGCCCTTGGACTCCAGAGCAGAGCTGAGCTTTCCGTCCTCCAGCAGCTGCTCGGCATCCTCCACCTCGGCAAGCTGATCCTTGGAGATGACGGCGGTGACGTCGGACAGGTTGACGTTCCAGAAGAGGATGATGGAGACCATAAGCCCGCAGGCAAAGACCAGCATCACGTCGGCCAGGTTTGCGATTCCCTCCATGGGGTTGACCTCGCAGGGACGCCGCCGCTCCCGCCGCAGGCCGGACAGGCCGCTATTTCTCACCATTGGGGGCCACCTCCTCCAGAATGCAGTCCATTATGGACTCCATGGAGACCATATAGTCCTCGTACCACTTGCGCCGGACGTGGGAGATGAGCACGCACACCGCCGCCGAGATAAGCCCGGCAATGGTGGTGTCGAAGGCCAGCCCCAAAGAGGCGGCCAGACCGGCCGTGTCCCCCTGTCCCAAAGCCACGATGCCGGGCCCGAGGGGAATGAGCGTCCCCATCAGGCCGAACATGGGGCCCAGCTTGGCCACCATGTCCGTGACGCCGGTGATCCGGCCGTACCGCTGCTCCTCGCTGGCCAGCAGCCGTTGGGCCAGGGCCACCATAGAGGCCCGGGGCATTCCGGCCGCGGAGACCAGCTGCAAAAGCTCCTGCTTCTGCCGCTTGAGCAGACCGCTGTTTTCGACGAGTTCTTCCAAACTATCGTGCTCACTGTGGATTTTCCGAAGCAGCGCGGGGATGTCGGCCCTGAGCCGCCGGCGTTCGGTGAATACCTCCACCAGAAGATCGCCGATCTGCCACACGGAGATGAGGATGAGCAGAAGCAGCGTGAGCAGGCAGGGGATTCGCAGCCCCTGCCCCACAGTGTGCAGGATAGTTGAAAGTGAAAAATCCATTCTATCCATCCTTTCTTTTGACCCGGGAAGAGCGCAAAAAAACAGAGCACCCGCTGTGGGTGCTCCGGATGGACTGCGTTTTTGGGCATTACAAAAGAGGCAGTACATACGTCACCGCCCCTCAGAGGTATCGCATTTTTCTCGGAATCGGCCAGAATATCCCGACTTAGCCCGTTCCGCTCATAGGCGGCGTCCTACAAAGCGCCTTCCCAATTTCCGCCCCCCGCAGGGAGTGTACTCTCAGTGGTATCCGCTTTTTCGTTGGCATTACGGTTGCTGAGTACAGTGACGGAATTGCACCGGACGCGCCGCCATGGCACGCCCGCCCCGGGTCAGCGGGGCGTCTTCCTCTCAGCCGTTTCCTGTATCAAATTGTCATTCGCTTTTTCGCGCTTTGCGCCTATTGTCGACAATAGTATATACCTTTGTGAACAAAAAGTAAAGAGCTTCGCGCAAAATCGCCCTTCCCTTTGGTCCGCGGCTACGCCTCCCGCCCCTGCGGACAGGAAACGCAAAAAGACACGCTCACCGTCAAGGCAAAGCGTGTCTTTTGATTTAAGTAAACGCCGTTTACAGCACGGCTGCGGCCGGCAGACGCGCGGGAATCCGCGGCATCTTTTTTCACCTTCCCGCCTTGACGGCATTATCGGGCCCCTGGCAAGGCGGCCGCAGTCACTGCATGAGGAGATTCAGCATCTGCCGGTACTCCGGCTTCTCCATTTCCGCCATCAGCAGATCATAATCCTCCAGATTCAGCCCCACGCCTCTGCTTCCTATAAAGAAAGCGTCATTGCTCCGAAAGGCACGCAGCCCCATGGCCTCGGCCGCGGCTTTGACCCGATCGAGGTTGGCCAGATAGTCAGCGACCACGGACGCATACTTGTTCTCGACGAGGGTAAATGCATCCAAAAACGCTTTGTTCGCCATCACGCTGGCATAAACATCGGGATGGTGCTCGCGGGCGTAGAGCATGTAGTGGAGAATAAAATAGCGAAACTCCGCATAGGCGGATATGGAACCCGCCGCGTTTTGGACATAGCTCAGCCAGTTTTCGGCCGACTGGGGCTGGGTGAGGTAATAGTCCAGCATGGACACGTCGGTGTTGCAGCCCCAGCAGTAGGCGGCAAACTCGTTGAGCAGTCCATAGGGCCCGTCCACATTGGACGCCATACCGGCATCCGGCTCGCCTACATAACTCTTCCACCGAAAGGTCCGCAGCGGCTCCGGTATGCTCGCCGCCATATACTTGCTGGGGACAACGTCGGTGTACCGCACAACAATGTGCTCGCCGCCGCCGATATAGATGGCTTCCTTCTGCCAGCCTCCGTAGTTGTGCGTGTAACCGTGGCACTCCTCGTGAACCGCCGTCCCCAGACGGCCCATGATTCCGGCGGTTCCCCGCCACCAGACCATGACGTCGTCGCCCTGGTCATGGCAGCTCTTCATGATGAACGCACCGTCCGGATCATAGTTTGACAGCAGCGCCATCACATTTTCAAAGGTAATGGCCGCATCCAGACCCGGCGCCGGGGTTAAGGACGCCGGCTTTTTGCTGTGCAGCTCCACCCTGCTCCGCAGAGAAGGCGTGAACATCCGGGCCATAACCGCCGAGACCTCGCTGCGCGTGATGGCGGCGTCGGGGTGGAAATACGCGTTCTCATCTCCGGTGAGGATTCCCGCCCGGTAAAATGCATATACCTCCGGCCCGCAGCTTTGAGACGGCTGCACATCGGGTATGGCCCCATCGTCGACGATGTTGATCTCTGCGTATTCCGACGCAGGAAGCGCAGGGTAAAAGATGGCAATGAACTCTGCCCGGGTGGCGGCTTCCTCCCACCGCCCGTCGTAGTGTGCCCGATCGATGATCCCCGCTTCCTCCGCGTAGGCCACGTAGGGAGCGTACCAGGTATCCTCGCCGTTTACAAGGCTAACGGCGCCTTTCTGATCGAGCTGGTGCATCCGGGCCGCCAGCGTCACCGCCTGGCTGAGGCTGAGGGTGGCATCCGGTGCAAAAGAATCCTCGGTCACACCGTTAATCAGGCCGTCCTCCCAGGCAGCCCGCACATACTCCCGGTACCAGCTCCCGGAAGGCACGTCTGTAAACGGAAGGTCCCCGGCAGCCAGCGCGAAAGAAGATGAAGCCAGCAGCACAGCCGTCAGCATCAGGGCAATCCATCTGCTTTTCATGGTGTTCCTCTCCTTCTGCTTTTTCTAAAATGGCCGGAAAGGCTTATTCCAAAACTCCGTCAGCAAGGTAAACGCCCAGCCAAGCGTATGAGCTGCTCCATTTTCCGTTAATCTCAATCTTCAGCTCGTCCACGCCCCGAATATCCACCGAGAAGCTGACGGGCTTTACGCCTTTGGTCAGCGTCGGAGAATTGTAGAGCAGCTCACCATCTCCGTAAATGCGCACATTGCACGTAGTGGCGCTGTCCCGATTCTCGTAAGCGATGAACAGGGTCCCGCTGAATGTGCTGTAATCCTCCGTCAGCATATAGCTTTCCCAATAGTTGGTCTCGCAGGAGCGCATAAGGCGCAGCGGGTCCACATAGGATTTGCCCAGGTTGTCCGTGGCCGTATTCACCTTTTTGTACGTTGTGCCATCGGTCACGCTCT
>CAKUPI010000032.1 GCA_934675045.1 uncultured Eubacteriales bacterium | reverse complement strand
GGCCAGGGCTGCCTCACAGACAAAAAAACCGGCGTCGGGCCGCAACAAGAAAAAGCCGCAGAAAAAGCCGCTGATCCGCCGCGAAATCTGGGCGGGCGGCCTGCTGGTGCTGAGCTTTGTCGCCTTTTTGTCCTTTTTCAGGGTCGAGGGCTTTGCCATTGACTGGTACCGCTGGCTGATCGGGTCGCTGGTGGGCTACGGCTTTTACCTGATGCCCTTTGCGCTGCTGGCGGCGGGCGGCCTGCTGCTGGTCAAGCGCAAGGGCAAGGCCCGCCTGCGCGTCGCCTGCATCATGCTGCTGCCCGTTCTGATGGGCGCCGTGCGGCACCTGCTCTTTGACGTGCAGCCCTTTGAAATGAGCTGGGCCGGCGTCAAGGGGTTGGCCGAGGGCGGCCGCGCGCTGGAAAACGGCGGGCTGCTGGCCGGGTCGCTGGCCCTTTTGCTGCGGGCGGCCATTTCCAACGTCGGCGCTTTGATTTTCTGCATGATTCTGTTTGCCGCCGGGCTTTTGGTGGCCTGCAACGCTTCGCCCGCCAGCCTGTGGCAGCGTCTCAGGCCGCTGCCCGAGCCGGAGGAGGAGCCATCTTCCGAGCCGCCCCTGCGCGGGCTGCGCCGGGCGGAGAAAAAGCCCTGCGGCGGGAGACGGGTGGACATTCCCATCGACGACGTTCCGCCGGCCGTCAGGCGGACGCGGCGGGAGGCCGCGGAGGACAGGGCCGGACGCGGGCAGGACTTGGTTCCGCCGCCCTCCGTCCCCACCCCGGCCGAGGTGCTGGCCGCGCAGGAGCTGAAGGAACCGGCCGGGCCGGAGGAGGCGCCGCCGCAGGCACCGCCCTGGCAGCCGCCGCCGGCGCGGCCGGTCGTGCCGGATTTTGCCATTTATCAGGCCGAGGTCGCGCCGCCGGAAACGCCAAAGCCGGAAAACGGGCACAGCGGGGCAGAGGAGCCTGTCCCCGCGCCGCCCGCCGAGACGGGCGCGTCCGGCGAAAAACCGGAGGAAACGGCGGTCGCCGAGGCGCTGGAGCAGGCGGCCCACGGACAGGAGGGGGCGCAGGACAGCTACCTTTACCCGCCCATCAGCCTGTTGCGCGAAAGCCGGAACCAGAGCGCCGACCACAGCGAGGAGATCCGCCGCTGCGCCGAGCGCCTGACCGACACGCTGCAAAGCTTCGGCGTGGAGACCACCATTGTCGGCGTGACGCGCGGCCCGACGGTGACGCGCTATGAGCTGCAGCCGCAGCGCGGCGTCAAGTTTTCGCGCATTGCCGGGCTGTCGGACGACATCGCCCTGGCGCTCGGCGCGGCCAACGTGCGCATTTCCACCATTCCGGACAAGCTGGCCGTCGGCATCGAGGTGCCCAACGAGACGCAGCAGATGATCACCCTGCGCGAGATTCTGGACAGCGCCGAGTTCAAGGCGAGCAAGTCCCGGCTGTCCTTTGCCGTCGGCAAGGACATCGAGGGCAAGTGCATCGTCGGCGACATCGCGAAAATGCCCCACATGCTCATCGCCGGAACCACCGGATCGGGCAAGTCGGTGTGCATCAACTCCATTTTGATCAGTCTGATTTACAAATCGACGCCCGACGAGGTGCGGCTGATTATGGTCGACCCCAAAATGATCGAGCTGGGCGTGTACAACGGCATTCCGCACCTTCTGATCCCCGTCGTCACCGACCCGAAGAAGGCGGCCGGCGCGCTGGGCTGGGCCGTCAGCGAGATGATGAAGCGCTATAAGCTGATGAGCGAGCTGGGGGCCCGCGACCTCGTGTCGTACAACGCCGAGGTCCGCCGCCGCGGCGAGGGGGAGACGCTGCCGCAGATTGTCATCGTCATTGACGAGCTGGCCGACCTCATGTTTGTCGCTGCAAACGAGGTCGAAGAGGCCATTGCCCGCATCGCGCAGATGGCGCGCGCCGCCGGTATGCATCTGATCATCGCCACGCAGCGCCCGTCGGCCGACGTCATCACCGGCATCATGAAGGCCAACATCCCCTCGCGCATCGCCTTCACCGTCGCGTCGCAAATCGAGTCGCGCATCATTCTGGATGCCACCGGCGCCGAAAAGCTGATCGGCCGCGGCGACATGCTTTACAATCCGCTCGGCATGAGCAAGCCGCTGCGCGTGCAGGGCTGCTTTATCACGACGAGCGAGGTGGAGGAGGTCGTCGGGTTTATCAAAAACACCAGCACGGCCGATTATTCCGAGGAGGTCATGGAGCACATCGAGCGCCAGGCCGAGAACGCCTCGGGCGGCGGAGGCGGCGGAGAGTCCGGCGAGGAGGAGGACAGCATGCTTCAGGCGGCCATCGAGGTGGTCGTCGACAGCGGACAGGCCTCGGTTTCCATGCTCCAGCGCCGTCTCAAGCTGGGATATTCGCGCGCTGCACGTCTGGTCGACCAGATGGAAGAGCGCGGTATCGTCGGGCCGTTTGAAGGCTCCAAGCCCCGGCAGGTGCTCATCACCCGCGACCAGTGGAAAGAGATGGTGCTGCGCCGGCAGGGGCTGGATGAATAACACAGAGGAAGGCCGCCCCGCGGGGGCCTGAACGCGGCGAAGCAGCCGCCGGAGAAAGGAGAAAAGTGCATGAGCCAGTTTGAAAAAATCGACGTCAAGCAGCTTCCCGGCAACATTTTTTCCCTGTTCGATGACGATTGGGCCCTCATTACGGCGGGCGGCGCGGAAAAATGGAACACCATGACCATTGCGTGGGGGCAGGCCGGCTGGCTGTGGGGCCGCCCGGTTGTCACCGCCTATGTGCGCAAAAGCCGCTATACGCTGGAGTTTTCGGAACAGCGCGACTGCTTTACCCTCAGCTTTTTCGAGCACGATCAATACCGTGAGCCGTTGCGCAGGCTGGGCACAAAGTCGGGCCGCGATATGGACAAAATGCGGGAAAGCGGCCTGACGCCCGTCGTCATCGACGGCGAGCATGCCTTTGAAGAGGCCAAGGCCGTGCTGGTCTGCCGCAAGCTGTACGCCGACTGGGTTGACTTCGAGAAGGCGCTGGACCCGGCCGTTCTCGACAGCGCCTATCCCGACCGCGGGGACGTGCACCGCGTGTACATCGCCGAGGTCGTCTCGGCCTATGTGAAAAAATAGCGGAAGAAGGGGGCGTTTCGGCCCCCTTTTTTACAGGAGGAAAGACTATGCATGCGCAGCGATGCGATTTTCTCCCCATTTCCCGGCAGGATATGCTGGAGCGGGGCTGGTACTATTATGATTTTCTGCTCGTGACGGGCGACGCCTACGTCGATCACCCGTCCTTCGGCACGGCCGTCATTTCGCGCGTTCTGGAAAAAAACGGCTTCCGCGTCGCCGTGCTCTCCCAGCCCGACTTCCATACAACGGCCGATTTCGAGGCCATGGGCCGCCCGCGGCTCGGCGTTTTGGTCAACGCCGGAAACATCGACTCGATGGTGGCCCACTACTCGGTGGCGCGCCGCCGCCGCGAAAAGGACGCCTACACCCCCGGCGGACAGCCGGGCCGCCGCCCCGACCGCGCCGTCATTGTCTATTCGGGGCTGGCGCGCCGCGCCTTTCCCGGCCTGCCCGTGATCATCGGGGGCATCGAGGCGTCGCTGCGCCGTTTTGCCCACTATGACTACTGGGAGGACAAGGTGCGGCGCTCGGTGCTGGCCGACAGCGGCGCCGACCTGCTCGTTTACGGCATGGGGGAAAAGCCCGTTGTCGAAATTGCCAAGCGGCTGAAAAAGGGGGAGCGCATCGGCGACATCCGCGACGTGCGCGGCACCTGCTTTATGGCGGCGTCGGAAGCGGACTGCCTGTTTGCCGACCCGGTGCGGCTGCCCTCCTTTACCGAGGTGAGCCAAAACAAAAAGAGCTACGCGCGCGCCGCCTTTGCCGAGCAGAACGAGCAGGACTTTGTGCGCGGACACGCCCTGCTTCAGCCCCACGAGGGCCGCGTCCTCGTCCAGAACCCGCCGGTACACCCTTTGGAGGGGCGGGAGCTGGACGCCGTTTTCGACCTGCCCTACACCCGCTGGTACCACCCCGACTACGAGGAAATGGGCGGCGTTGCCGCCATTGAAGAGGTGCAGTTTTCCATCATCCACAACCGCGGCTGCTTCGGCTCGTGCAACTTCTGCGCGCTGGCGCTGCATCAGGGCCGCTACGTTACCTCGCGGGGGCACGATTCGGTGCTGCGCGAGGCGGAAAAAATGCTAAAAAACCCCGATTTCAAGGGCTACATCCACGACGTCGGCGGCCCGACGGCCAACTTCCGCCGCCCGGCCTGCAAAAAGCAGGCGGCCGTCGGCACATGCGCCGACCGGCAGTGCCTGTTCCCCACGCCCTGCCCGGCGCTCGACGCCGGCGAAAGCGATTATCTGGCCCTTTTGCGCAAGCTGCGCGCCCTGCCCGGCGTTAAAAAGGTCTTTATCCGCTCGGGCATCCGGTTTGACTACATGCTGCGCGACAAAAAGGGCGAGTTTTTCAGCGAGCTGGTGCAGTACCATGTCGGCGGGCAGCTCAAGGTGGCGCCCGAGCACATCTCGCCCAACGTGCTGCACTATATGGGAAAGCCCTTTGCCGACGTTTACGACCGCTTTTGCGAGCGGTTTTACAAAATCACGGCCGAATGCGGCAAAGAGCAGTACCTTGTGCCCTACCTGATGTCCTCGCACCCCGGCAGCCGCCTTGAGGACGCCATCGCGCTGGCGCAGTACCTGAAAAAGCACCGCATGTCGCCCGAGCAGGTGCAGGATTTTTACCCGACGCCCGGCACGCTGTCGACCGCCATGTACTACACCGGCCTCGATCCGCGCACCATGAAGCCGGTGTTCGTGGCGCGCACGCCCGAAGAAAAGGCCATGCAGCGCGCGCTGCTGCAGTGCCGCAACCCCAAAAACCGCGATCTGGTGCTGCGCGCGCTGGTGCTGGCGGGACGCGAGGACCTCATCGGCGGCGGGCCGGACTGCCTGATTCGCGGGCCGGTTCCCGAGAACATCCGGGCACTCTGCCCGGACTGCGCGAAAAAGTCCGAGGGAAAGAGCCGCAAGCCGGCGCGCGGCGGCCCAAAGGGCGCAGAGCCCGCGGCGCGGGGCAGGGAAAAGGGCCGGCCGGCCGGCAAGGCGCGCGCGGCGCACACCCCGAAGGGACAGGGGCCGGAGCGCGCGGCGCACGGCGCGAAGGGCGGGGGCCGGGCAAAGGGCGGCTTTGGCAAAAAAGCGCCGCGCCGGGGAAAGCGGCCGTGACGCCCCGTCAGGCCCTTTTGGACTGCGGGGCCGGCGACGCCGGAAGCGTCAGCTGGGCCTCGGCCGTCCGGCACATGAGCGGCGTGCGCGCTGCGGAGTGCCAAAGAGCCCTGCCCGGCCTGCAAAGCGTTCACGCCGCCGTTTTTCCCTACTACACGCCGCCCGAGCCGGGCGGCAACCTGTGCCTGTACGCGCGCGGAGAGGATTATCACCGGGTGCTGCACCGCCGTATGGAAAACGCCGCAAGCGCCCTGCGCGCGCGGCACGGGGCGCACGTCTTTGTCCCCTTTACCGACGCCTCGCCCTTTCCCGAGGTGCTGCTGGCCGGGCTTTGCGGGCTGGGGGCGCACGGCCAAAACGGCCTGCTCATCACGCCGCGATTCGGGAGCTACGTCTTTATCGGCCTGCTGGCCTCGACGCTGCCGTGGCCCGAGGCGCAGGTCGGGGAGACTCCCTGCCTCGGCTGTATGGCCTGCCGCGCGGCCTGCCCCGGCGGGGCGCTCGGCGAAAACGGGCTGGAGCCGGAGCGCTGCCTTTCCCATATTACGCAAAAGCGCGGCGAGCTGGACGAGGTTCAGCGCGCGCTGGTGCGGGAAAGCGCCCTGATCTGGGGCTGCGACTGCTGCCAGACCGCCTGCCCGATGAACCGGACGGCCGGGCAGACGGCGCTGCCCGAGTTCCGCGACCGGCTTTTGCACAGCCTGTCCGAGGACGACTGCCGGCTCAGCGACCGGCAGTTTCGGAAAAAATACCGCGACCGCGCCTTTTGCTGGCGCGGCGTCGCGCCGCTGCGGCGCAATCTGGCCCTGCAAAAGGAACAAACAGAATAAAAAAACGCCCGCCGCTCATGCTAAGCGCAGCTTTTACCGGAGCGGAAAGGGGCGTTTTTTTCATGCGGGTTTCTGAAATTACGAGCCGGGGGGTTGTTTGGCTTTCGCCGGAGGACAGGGTGGAATGTGCCGCCCGCCTGATGGCGGAAAAGCAGGTGCGGCGGCTGCCCGTTTTGCAAAGCGGCCGCCTGTGCGGAATGCTGTCGCTGGGCGACATGGCCCAAAGCCGCGCCTGCGGTATGGAGCCATCGCGGGCGCTGAGCGGAATTTCCGCGCCCAATCGGGCGTATGAAACCGGCATCGCACGGTGAAACAATGAAATGATCTGCCGGAAAGGAGGAGCGTCTCGGAGCGATTTTTATGCAAAGCGCACAGTTTTTGCGGGCCGGCGGCTTGACAGAAATGGCAGAATATAGTATATTGTATATCGGATAAAATATTATACTGTGCACACAGAAGGAGAGAGCGTGTATGAAAAAGTTAACGGCATTTTTCTTGGCCCTGATGCTGCTCCTGACGCTAACCGGCTGTGCGGAAAAAAACGGACAGAACGGAACGGGCGGGTCGCAGCAGTCCGGCCAAACCGAACAGCAGACCAAAGACACCCTGTACGTTGCACTGAGCGCCGATGTGCAGAACCTCGACCCGTATCTGACCTCGTCGGCCACCGATAACTCCGTCAACTACGAAATTTACGACGGCCTGGTCAAAATGTCGCCGGACAACGTGGCCGATCCGTGGATTGCCACCGAATGGAGCGTTTCGGAGGACGGAATGGCCTACACCTTTAAGCTGCGCGACGACGTCGTGTTCCACAACGGCGCAAAGCTGACGAGCGACGACGTCGTATTTTCGGCGGAGCGCGCTTTCAAATCGGCCTACATGGCCTCGACCTTTGCCCTGTACTGCGACCGCGCCGAGGCGCAGGATGACTACACCGTCACCCTGTACCTCAAGCAGCCCTACGCCCCCTTCATCAGCCTGCTGGACACGACCTTTGTCATCCACAGCCGCAAGGCGTGGGAGGATGCCGGCAGCGACGAAGCTTTCCTTGACCACCCCATCGGCACCGGCCCCTATCAGTTTGCCGAGCACAAAATGGGCGAATCGGTCACGCTGAAGGCCAACCCCGACCACTTTGCCATTGTCCCCGAAATCCCCACCGTGGTGTACAAGGTCATCACCGACCCGAGCACCATTTCGGTCGCCGTTGAGACGGGCGAAATCGACCTGGCCGGCTACTCGAGCTCGGTGCCCGCCACCAACCTCTCCCTTCTCGAGCAGAACGACAAGCTGAACGTGTTCTACAAGGACTCCATCACGACCTCCTATATCACCTTCAACACGCAGACGGCTCCCTTTGACAACAAGCTGCTGCGTCAGGCCGTCGCCTACGCCATCGACAAGCAGTTCCTCGTCGACGTCGTCGAGGACGGGCACGGCACCGTTGCGACCGCCATGACCAACGATCAAATCTTCGGCCACCCCGAAAATATCCAGGGCTATCCCTTTGATATGGAAAAGGCCAAGAGCCTGCTGGCCGAGGCCGGTTACCCCGGCGGTGACGGGCTGGGCACCTACGACCTGAAGGTCATGGAGGGCAAGTCGCAGGCCGGCGCGCAGGCCGTGCAGAACGGGCTGTCGCAGCTTGGGCTGAACGTTCAGATTCAGACCATGGAGAAAAACGCCTATCTGGCCGACGTGCTGGGCGGCAACTACGTTTTCGGGTACCTCGGCATTACGCTGGGCACCGACGCCGCCGTTTACTCGCAGATCTACACGACCCACAACATCGACGGCCTGAACACGGCCCGCGTTTCCAACCCCGAGGTTGACAAGCTTTTCTCGGACGCCGAGACGACGACCGACGTCGCCGTGCGCAAGGCCACCTACAAAAAGGTCTTTGAGCTGGTGGAGGACGAGTGCTATTTTGTGCCGCTCTACTTCCCGCAGAGCGCCTATATTTCCAGCAAGAGCATTGTGCTGGGCAAGGTCTACCCCTCGACCCTGTACATGTATCAGGTAACGCTGGCAAAATAACAAGTCAGACAGAAAAGCGGACCGCTCGGCGGTCCGTTTTTTGTGTGCTTATTTTTCCGCGGGCGGGGGGAAGAGAAGGGTGAAGGCACTGCCCTTTTGCGGCGCGCTCTCGAGCGAAAGCCCGGCCCCGAGGGCCATGGCCAGGTGCTTGACGATGGCAAGCCCCAGCCCGGTGCCGCCGACCTCGCGCGAGCGGCTTTTGTCGACGCGGTAAAACCGCTCAAAAATGCGGCTCTGCTCGTCAGGCGGAATGCCGACGCCGGTGTCGCGCACCGTGACGAAGGGACGGCCGCCGCGCCGTCCGACCTGTACGTCGACGCTGCCGCCGTCGCGGTTGTACTTGACGGCGTTGTCGCACAGGTTGCCGATGAGCTCGAGCAGCATGGCGCGGGGCGCGCAGACAATTTGTTCGTCGCCCCCGACGCGGAGGGTGATGCCGCGCCGCGCCGCGGCATCGCGCAGCCGTGAGACGGCCTCGTGCGAAACGGCGAGCAGGCCGACCGGCACGTCGGGCATGGGGGCAACCCCCTCGTCGAGCCGGGAAAGCGTCAGGATGTCGTCCACCAGCGTCAGCAGGCGGCGGCATTCGCCGGTGATGATTTTGGCAAAGCGGCCGACGTCCTCGGGGCGGGCCATGCCGGTTTCAATCAGCTCGGCGTAGCCGGAAATGGAGGTCAGCGGCGTTTTGAGCTCGTGCGAGACGTTGGCGGTAAACTCGCGGCGCATCCGCTCGCTTTCCTGCTGCTCGGTGACGTCGCTCAGCAGCAGAATACAGCCGCTGGAAGCGGGCGAGCCCAAAACGCGCAGGGCGCGGCCCTGAAACACCTCGGTCTGCTCGGTGCGCTTTCCCTCGAGCGCGCGGCGGGCCAGAGCGCTCAGCCACGCTTCGCGGCAGAGAACGACCAGATTCTGCTCGACGGGGTTTAGGTCCCGGCGGCCCAAAAGGGCAAGCGCGCTGGTGTTGCAGGACAAAACGGTCAGCTCGTCGTTGAGCACGATCAGGCCCTCGGCCATCGAGGCGGTGATGGCGGCCAGCTGCCGCCGCTGATGGTCCAGCTCGCCGAGCCGTTCGCGCAGCCCCTCGTTTTGGCGGTGAATCCGGCCGAGCAGGGGGGCCAGCTCCTCGTAGGTGTCGTTTTCAAGCGGGTGCTCCAAGTCGAGATGGTTCAGCGGCCGGACAATGCGGGCGGTCATGCGCGAGGCGAGGACGAGGGCGCCAAGGCACAGCACAAGGCACATGAGGGCGAAGCGCGGCACGTGCCGCCGCGTGACGGCCCAGATGCTGGAGGTGTATGAGGCGACGCGCAGGACGGTGTCGCCGTCCAGGCGCTGGGCATAATAAAAGCACTGCTCGCCCTGCGTGCCGGAAAGCCGGGTGCGCGTGCCGACGCCCGAGGCAAAGGCCTGCTCAATTTCGGGGCGGCTTTGATGGTTGTCCATCAGAGCGGGGTCGGCCTTGCTGTCAAAGAGGACGGCGCCGTCGCGGCGGACGAGCGTAATGCGCAGCCGCGCGTCGGACAGCGCCGTCAGCAGCGCGCCGCGGTCGGCGCCCGGCAGCAGGCAGGCGGCTTTGATGCTGTCGGCCTGCCGGATGGTCTCCCTTTGCAGCTGTGTGCGCTGAACGGCGTAGTCCGACCACAGCGCCAGCGAAAAGGCGGCGAAGGCGGTCAGCAGGCACAAAAGGCACATGACGCCGAAGATTCTTTTTTTCATACGGCGCCCCCGATTTTGTAGCCGGCGCCGCGCACGGTGACGATGCATTCGCCGCAGGGGCCCAGCTTTTGCCGCAGCGACTTGATGTGCATATCGACGGTCCGGCTTTCGCCGGGGTAGTCGACGCCCCAGACGGCGTCCATGATTTTTTCGCGCGACAAAACGAGGCTCCGGTTGCGCAGCAGATAGTGCAGCAGCTCAAACTCCTTGAAGGTCAGGGCGACCGGCCTGCCGCCGCAGGTGACGACGCGCCGCGCGGGGTCGAGCGACAGCGCGCCGGCCGACAGGGCCGCGTTTTCCCCCTCGCACCCGGCGCGCCGCAGAAGGGCGCGGACGCGGGACAAAAGCTCCATCACGCCGAAGGGCTTGGTCAGGTAATCGTCGGCCCCGGCGTCCAGCCCGAGAACCTTGTCGTATTCCGACGAGCGGGCGGTCAGCATCATGACGGGGATTTTCCGCTCGCGCTCGCGCAGACGCCGCAGGCATTCGACGCCGTCCTGCCCGGGCAGCATGATGTCGAGCAGCACCAGATCGGGCCGGCGCTGCGAAAAGGCGCGCCAAAAGGCCTCGCCGCAGTCAAAGCCCTGCGCTTCGTACCCGGCGGAGGTCAGCGAGTACAATACAAGATTGCGGATGTTCTCGTCGTCTTCCACATAGTAAACGAGAGCCATGTTATTCCGCTCCTTCCTCTGCGAGCCGGTGCTGGCCGGTGATGGAAAAAATGACCCATTCGGCGATGTTGACCGAGTGGTCGCCGATGCGTTCGAGGTACTTGGCCACCATGATGAGGTCGATGGCCTGCTCGCACGAGGGGCCGCCGGAGCGGATGAGGTCGACGAGGGTTTCCTTGATGCGGACAAAGAGCCGGTCGACCTCGTCGTCCATGTCGACGACCGAGCGGGCAAGGCCGAGGTCCTTTTTGACAAAGGCGTCGACGCCGAGAGAGACCATGCGGATGGTGGCGCGGGCCATGTCGCCGATGAGGTCCATGACGGGCAGCGCCTTGGCGCCGTGCAGCAGCAGGGTCAGCTCGGAGATGTCGGCGGCCTGATCGCCGATGCGCTCCATGTCGGTGATCATCTTCAGGGCCGCGGAAATGAGGCGCAGATCGCGCGCCACCGGCTGCTGCTGCAACAGCAGCTTGAGGCACAGGCTTTCGATGCGCTTTTCCATGTCGTCGGTCTGCGCGTCGCTGCGGGCAATGCGTCTGGCCTGCTCGCAGTCGCCTTCCATCAGGGCCTTGGCGGCGCCGGCGATGGCCGTTTCGACGAGAGCGCCCATGGTGATAAGCTCGGTGTTGAGGGTCTCAAGCTGGTGATCAAAGCGGCTTCTGGGCATTATCCGAACCTCCCTGTGATGTAATCCTCGGTGCGCTTGTCGGCCGGGCAGGAAAAGAGCTGCTCGGTGCCGCCGAACTCGACCATTTCGCCCAGCAGGAAAAAGGCGGTCTTGTCCGAAATGCGCACGGCCTGCTGCATGTTGTGCGTGACCATGACGATAGTATAATCTTTTTTTAAATCGGCGACAAGGTCCTCGATTTTCGAGGTCGAGATGGGGTCAAGGGCGCTGGTCGCCTCGTCCATCAGCAGCACGTCGGGCCGGACGGCCAGCGCGCGGGCGATGCACAGGCGCTGCTGCTGCCCGCCCGAAAGGCCGAGGGCGCTTTTTTTGAGCCGGTCGCTTACCTCGTCCCACAAAGCGGCGCCGCGCAGCGAGCTTTCGACGATCTCGTCCAGCCTGGCCCTGCTGCGCACGCCGTGGGTGCGCGGCCCGTACGCGACGTTGTCGTAGATGGACATGGGGAAGGGGTTGGGCTTTTGAAAGACCATGCCGATGCGGCGGCGCAGCTCGGTAACGCTCTGGCCGGGGGCGTAAATGTCCTGCCCGCGGTAGAGGAGGGTGCCGCGGATTTTGACGCCGGCGATGAGGTCGTTCATGCGGTTGACCGTGCGCAGGAAGGTCGATTTTCCGCAGCCGGAAGGCCCTATCAGCGCGGTGATTTGGCGCTCGGGCAGGTCGAGGCAGATGTCCTTGAGGGCGTGCTTTTCGCCGTAATACAGGTTGAGGTTTTTGGCCTTTAAAATGATGTTTTTATCCATAAAGCATCTCCGCTCTTTTATTTCTTTCGCAGGCACCGGCCCACCAGCTTGGCCGAAAGGTTGATGCAAAGGGTGATGGCCAGCAGCACCACCGCCACGGAAAAGGCCAGCTGAAAGTCGGCACGCTCCTTGGCGTAAACGTAAAGGGCCACCGTCAGCGTGGCGCCCGAGCTGTGCGTCAGGCCGCCGCTGCCCAGAAAGTCCTGCAAAGTGGTGCTC
>CAKUPI010000031.1 GCA_934675045.1 uncultured Eubacteriales bacterium | reverse complement strand
TCTGGAAGCCATGCTGATGCTGAGGGAGGAAAAGGGGTTTATCCGTTCGATTGACGTGGCCGTGCAGCTGGGGGTCACAAAGCCGAGCGTCACCTACGCCACCAAGCGTCTGCGCGAGAGCGGCTATATTGTCATGGACCGGGAAGGGCTGATTACGCTGACCGACGCGGGCGCCGCGATCGCGGAGCGGATCTACCGGCGGCACAGGCTGCTGACGGAGTTTTTCGTCAGTCTGGGCGTCGACGAAAAAACCGCCCGCGAGGACGCCTGCCGTGTGGAGCACGATTTGAGCGATAAGACCTTTGAGGCCATTTGCCGCCACGCGGCGGGCACCGGGCGCGACGGGCGCTGAGGGAAGCGGATATGCGCAGAATCTGCAATGCCCTCGTCGAACTGGCGGCGGCCGCCGTTTTTCTGCTTCCGCTCGGGTGCATCGGCAATCGGCTCTGCTTTCACAGCCGGAAGCGGACGGCGGCCTATCTGCTCTTTGCCTTTTACCTGACCGCCGTTTTGGCTCTGGTGGGCTTTCCCGATATCACCACGCTGAAAATGGAGCCTGCGGTCAATGCGATCCCTTTTATTTATATGAAAGAGGATTTTGCAAACGCCTGTCTGAACGTGCTGCTGTTTGTTCCCTTCGGCTTCTTTTTGCCGGTGCTGTGGCAGCGCTTCCGCAGCGCGAAAAGCCTGTTGGCGGCCGGCCTGGCGGCGACGGTCCTGATTGAGCTGTCGCAGCTCTTTACCGGCAGGACGACGGATATCGACGATGTCATCACCAACGCCGCCGGCGCCTTGGCGGGGTATTGGATGGCGCGCCGCCTGACAAGGGACTTTGAAAGGGGCGTTTTGTCCGGCGCGCCGACGCGCGACTTTTATGTGCTGTGTATCGCCGCCGCGGCGGTCATGTTCTTCTTGCAGCCCTTTCTTTCGTCGCGGCTGTGGGAGCTGGTGCCGTAGCACCGGCCTTGCGCCGGGAGCGGGGCGGCTCGGCCCTATCGGGGAAAAGAGTATCTTTTGCCACCCGTAAAGAAAAAACAGCCCTGCTGCGGTTGTCAGCGGGGCTGTCTGTGATTTTGCGGCGGCTCAGTCCTTTTCCCAGCCCACGAGCGGGTAACGCTGAATGGCGCCGAAAATGCGCTCGCGCAGGTCGTGGTGGGTGTGCTCCAGCTCGCGCAGAAGGGTTTTGACCTCTTCGCGCTTGGTGTGCTTGTCGGCCGGGCAGAGGTTTTTGACGATGGGCAGCGCCTGCCGGCGGGTGAAGTTGGTCACCTGCCGCTCGGGAATGTACAAAAGCGGGCGGATGACGGTCACGCCCTTGCGGTCGAGGTAGGTGACGGGGTAAAAGCAGTTGAGCCGCCCCTCGTAAAACAGCGACAGCATAAAGGTCTCGACTGCGTCGTCGAAGTGGTGGCCGAGGGCCACCTTTTTGCAGCCGAGCTCGAGCGCGGCGTCGTTCAGGGCGCCGCGGCGCATTTTGGCGCACAGCGCGCAGGGGTTCTTTTCCTTGCGGATGTCGAACAGGATTTTCCCGATTTCGGTTTTTTTGATGACGTAGGGGACGTCGAGCCGGGCACACAGCTCGGCGATGGGGGAAAAATCCATTTCCTCGTACCCGGCGTCCAGCGTGATGGCCGTCAGGGAAAAGGGGTGGGGGTAAAAGCGGCGCAGCTCGGCCAGAACGGCGAGCAGGGTGACGGAATCCTTGCCCCCCGAAACGCCGACGGCGATGCGGTCGCCCGGCGCTATCATGCGGTAATCGTCGACGCATTTGCGGGTCAGCGATAACATTTTCTGCATTAAAAATCAACTCCAAGCGCCATTTTACCATAAAAAGTCCCCGTTGCAAACAAAAATAAAAATGAAAACGCATTTCAGGAAAACGGAGATAAAACGAGATAAAAAGAGCATTTGAGAGATTGCGTATGAGTAAATTAAAAAATACGAAAAAAGTGTTGACAGAGCCGGAAAAAGTGTGATATAACTAACAAGGCAAAAAAATCTATTTCAAATAGAACAACGGAGGAGTTACCATGTCCACATTCATGGCCAAGGCGGAGAACTTAGAGCGCAAGTGGTACATTCTGGACGCAGCCGGAAAGCCCCTGGGCAGAACGGCGGCCGTCGCCGCTTCCATTCTTCGCGGCAAGCACAAACCCGAATACACCCCCCATGTCGACTGCGGCGATTTTGTCATCATCATCAACGCCGACAAGGCGGTTCTGACCGGCAAGAAGCTGGAGCAGAAGTACTACCGCACCCACTCCGGCTACGCCGGCGGTCTGAAAGAGACCCAGTACAAGACGCTGATGAACCAGCGCCCCGAGCTGGCTGTCAAGCTGGCCGTCAAAGGCATGCTGCCCAAGAACAGCATCGGTCGCTGGTCGCTGGACCGGCTCAAGGTTTACGCCGGCTCCGAGCACAAGCAGCAGGCGCAGAAGCCCGAAGCCTGGTGCGCGGAATAAGGGGAGGTAAGTGACAATGTATACACCGAAAAAAGCATATTTCTACGGCACCGGCAGAAGAAAAAGCTCGGTTGCCCGCGTTAAGCTCATTCCCGGCGGAACCGGCGTCATCAGCATCAACGGCCGTGACATCGACAACTACTTCGGCCTTGAGACCCTGAAGTTCATTGTCCGTCAGCCGCTGGAGGCTGTCGGCATGACCGGCAAGTTTGACCTTGACATCAAGGTTTCCGGCGGCGGATACACCGGCCAGGCCGGCGCCATCCGTTTCGGTCTGGCCCGCGCTCTGCTGCAGGCCGACGCCGAATACCGCCCCATCCTGAAAAAAGCCGGCTTCCTCACGCGCGATCCGCGTATGAAGGAGCGTAAAAAATACGGACTCAAAGCGGCAAGACGTGCTCCCCAGTTCTCCAAGCGCTAACCTTTTATTTTCCCTTGTGTTTTGCCGGCAAAGCTTTTTGCCGGCAAAACCTGTTTATGGGCACGTGCCTGCTTCTTGAGCGGTGCGGAATACTCCGGCATCGGGCCGGGTATGCTGAAAGCAAGGGCCTTGCGCGCCGCGCTTTCCCCGCGCCACAGAGAAAAGGAGGAATCCCCACATGAACGAAAACAAACCACGATCCCGATGGCTGCCGGCCGCGGCACTTGCCGTGGCGCTGCTGTGCATTCTGACGGCGATCGGCGCCCCGCTGCCCGGTCTTGGGCAGAGCGCAAGCGCCAAGGGCGGACGCACCGCGGCGCGGGCCGCGTCTGTCGAGCGCCCGGACGCGCTGCACATGGCAGGGCTCAGCCTGGAGCAGCTGGACGACGCGCAGGGCCTGGCGGCCCCGCACGGTCTGGGCCGGGGCAGCAGCAGCATTGTCTACGTCTCCCACAGGATGCAAACGCGCACCGAAGAGGTGCCCTGCGGCACCCGCTACGTCGGGGTGGAGCAGCCGGGCAAGCAGCCCTATGTCGTCTCCGCCGGCACGGCGGGGCAGAAGGTGGTCACCTATAACCTGACGCTGCACGACGGCGTCGAGGTATCGCGGGAAAAGGTGGGGGAAGAGATCACTCGCCAGCCCGTCGAACAGGTTGTGTGCCGCGGCGCGGGCGGGGAGCTGGTTGCAGGCGGAAAGTCTTACAGCTACTCCAGGGTCCTCAATATGCGCGCCACCGCCTACACCACCGAAAACAAGTCGTGGAAGTGGACGGCGTCGGGGACGACGGCCCGCGTGGGCGCCGTCGCGGTGGACAAAAGCGTTGTGCCGCTGGGCAGCAGGCTCTACATCGTCGCGCCCGACGGCTCGTGGTGCTACGGCGTTGCCGTTGCCGAGGATACGGGGGTGCGGGGCAGCACCGTCGATCTCTACTTCAACACCCGGCGCGAATGCATCAATTTCGGCGTTCGGGCGGCAACCGTTTACGTTCTGACAGATTAAACAGGAGAGAAAGCGGCCTCAAGGCCGCTTTTTTCAAAGGAGAAAAGATGGATCTTTGCAACTTAAACGACATCCGCGCGCTGCTGCAGCGGCACGGCTTTCGCTTTTCCAAGGGGCTGGGGCAGAACTTTCTGTGCGACCCCACCGTGCCCGAGGACATCGCCGCCGGCGCGGGAATCGACGGGCAGACCTGCGTTTTGGAGGTGGGGCCGGGCATCGGCTGCCTGACCGAGCAGCTGTGCGCGCGCGCCCAAAAGGTGGTTTCCATCGAGCTGGACGCCCGTCTGGCCCCCGTGCTGGCGGAAACCATGGCCGGGCAGCATAACTTCAGGCTGGTGCAGGGCGATGTTTTGAAAACCGACCTTGCGGCGCTGTGCGGGCGGGAGTTTGGCGAGGCGCGGGCCGTCGCCTGCGCAAACCTGCCCTATTACATCACGACGCCGGCCATTGCGGCGCTGCTCGAATGCCGCCGTTTTGCGGCGGTCACCGTCATGGTGCAGCGCGAGGTGGCCCGGCGGATCTGCGCCCGGCCCGGCACGGCCGATTACGGCGCCTTTTCCGTGTTTGTGCAGTGGCACACCAGCCCGGCCGTCATTTTGGAGGTGGGGCGGCAGTGCTTTGTGCCCAGTCCCAAGGTGGACTCGTCGGTGGTGCGCCTTGACGTGCGGCAAAAGCCCCCCGCCGAGGTGTGCGACGAGCGGCTGTTTTTCCGCGTCGTCAAGGCGGCTTTTGCCCAGCGGCGCAAGACGCTGCTCAACTGCCTGTCCATGGCCTTTGCGGGAAGCTTTACCAAAGAAGAGATGGAAAACTGCATCAAAAGCTGCGGAATTGACCCCGGCGTGCGCGGAGAAACCCTTGATATTGCCCAGTTTGCCGGTCTGAGCAATCAAATCGGCCGCTTAAAAGTGTAATCCCGGTTGTTTTTTTCGGCACAATGTTGTATGATGATAAAGGAAAACAGGTTGACCTTCGTTCACAGCACAGAATAAAGATGTGGAGGAGTAAACATGGCATTGACCGCAAACAAAAAGGTTCTGGAATTTGTCGACATGGCGCAAAACCTGATGCAGCCCGATCGGGTCATCTGGATTGACGGCAGCGAGGAGCAGCTGGAGGCGCTGCGCCATCAGGCGATGGAAACGGGCGAGCTCATCAAGCTCAACGAGGAGAAGCTGCCCGGCTGCTACTACCACCGCTCGGCCCTGAACGACGTGGCGCGCGTGGAAGGCCGCACCTTTATTTGCAGCCGCAGGGAAGAGGACGCCGGCCCCAGCAACAACTGGATGGACCCCGAAAAGGCCTACGCCCTCGCTTCCGATATTTTCCGCGGCTCGATGAAGGGGCGCGATATGTATGTCATCCCCTTCTCGATGGGACCGGTCGGCTCGCCCTTTTCCAAGGCCGGCATTGAAATCACCGACTCCATTTACGTCGTCGTCAGCATGGCCATTATGACGCGCATCGGCAAAAAGGTGCTCGACGTTTTGGGCGACAGCAACGATTTTGTCCGCGGCCTGCACGGCAAATGCGAACTGAGCGAGGAAAAACGCTACATCCTGCAATTCCCCGAGGACAACGCCATCTGGAGCTGCAACTCGGGCTACGGCGGCAACGTGCTGCTGGGCAAAAAGTGCTTTGCGCTGCGCATTGCCTCCTATCAGGGCCGTCAGGAGGGCTGGATGGCTGAGCACATGCTCATTCTCGGCATCGAAAATCCGCAGGGCGAAACCAAATACGTCGCCGCCGCCTTCCCGTCGGCCTGCGGCAAGACCAACCTCGCCATGCTCATTCCGCCCGAGGTTTACCGCCAAAAGGGCTATAAGGTCTGGACGGTCGGCGACGACATCGCCTGGATTCGCAAGGGGCAGGACGGCCGCCTGTGGGCCATCAACCCCGAAGCCGGCTTCTTCGGCGTCGCGCCCGGCACCAACCAGAAGTCCAACCCCAACGCTCTGGCCAGCACCCGCCGCAACACCATCTTCACCAACGTCGTCTACAACCCGCAGGACGGCACCGTGTGGTGGGAGGGCCTGGACAAAAACCCGCCCAAGGGCGCGCTCAACTGGAAGGGCGAGCCGTGGGACCCCGTCTCGGGCGAAAAGGGCGCGCACCCCAATTCCCGCTTTACCGCGCCGGCCTGCAACTGCCCCTGCATCTCCCCCGAGTGGGAGGCCCCGCAGGGCGTGCCGCTGTCGGCCATCATCTTCGGCGGCCGCCGCGCCAAGACCGCTCCGCTGGTGTACCAGTCCCGCAGCTGGGACCACGGCGTCTTTGTCGGCTCCATCATGGCCTCTGAAACGACGGCTGCCGCCACCGGCGCTGTCGGCGTCGTGCGCCGCGACCCCATGGCCATGCGTCCCTTCATCGGCTACCACGTCGGGGACTATTTCCAGCACTGGATTGACATGGGCAAAACCATCGACGACGACAAAAAGCCCAAGATTTTCAACGTCAACTGGTTCCGCCTCAACGAAAACGGCGCCTTTTTGTGGCCCGGCTTCGGCGATAACTTCCGCGTGCTCGAGTGGATTCTCAAGCGCTGCGAGGGGACCGTCGGCGCGGCGGAAACGGAAATCGGTTACATTCCCAACGCCGAGGACATCAGCCTTGAGGGTCTGGACTACACCATCGAGGGGGACGAGAAGTTCACCATCGACACCCTCAAGAGCATCCTGAGCGTCGAAAAGGAATACTGGCGCGAGGACGCGGCCGGCATTCGCGACTTTTACGCCACCATCGGCGAAAAGCTGCCCCGCGAGCTGCGCGATTGTCTGCAAACGCTGGAAAACAACCTGAAATAATGCTATGATAAGGGAACAGGGCGGCAGCCCTGTTCCCATTTTTTTGCGCAGGAGGTCGGTCAGAATGTCTGTGCTTTGCGGCAATTGCGGCACCGGGTATGATGCGCCGGGCGGCGGGCGGCAGAAGGGCCGCGCCGCGGCGTGCGAAACGGCGCCGGGGGCCCTTTGCGGGGTGTGGAGCCTATGCTGATACAGCTGATTCTTTGCTGGATGCTCGGCTGGTCGGCCGCCGCCTTTGCGGTGTGCGGATGGGACAAGCGCTGCGCCCGAAGGGGACGGCGGCGCGTTCCGGAGCGGGTGCTGTGGACGCTGAGCATCGCGGGCGGCGCCGCGGGAATGCTGCTTGGCATGGGGTGCTTTCGGCACAAGACCCGGCACCCCGCCTTTGTGTGGGGTGTGCCGGCCGTGCTTTTGGCGCAGCTTACGCTGCTCGCGGGGCTGGTTTTGCGCCGATAAAAAACCAAGAAAAAAGAAAAGCGCTCCGGCGGACTTTGGTCTGCCGGAGCGCCTGCGTTTCAGCCCTCCGCCCGCTCGACGGCGCGGATGCTTTTTTCCGCCTTGACGCGGGGGATCATCATTTCGCGCCCGCAGGTCTGGCAGCGCAGGCGGAAATCCATTCCGACGCGCAGCACCAGAAAACGGCTGCCGCCGCAGGGATGGGGCTTTTTCAGGGTGAGGACATCACCCACGCGAATGTCCATTGGCATACCGATTCCTCCCTGTACCCATTGTAGCAGAGAAAGGACAAATTGCAAGGTTCAGAAGCGGGAGCGGGGGGCATATACATGGCGTGACAGGGTAAAAAAGCGGCTTTGTGATACACGGGCCGGAAAAAGGAGGAAATTTTATGCCGCAGGAGCTTTACCTGCCGGAGGGAATGCGCATCAACACCCCGCAGAACAGGGCATACACGCAAAGCCCCGCCCTTTTGCAGCGCGCCATGCACGAGGGGCGGATTTTGGAGGCGACGGCCGTCCACTGCGACGCCATGCACAACCTGACCGTTGCACTCGGAGAGGAAACGGGCGTCATTCCGCGCGTCGAGGCCGCGTCCGGCATTGCGTCGGGGCACACGCGTGAAATCGCCATTCTGTCGCGCGTCGGCAAGCCGGTGTGCTTTAAGGTGACGGGCATGGAGGGCGGGCGGTACCTTTTGTCGCGCAGGCAGGCGCAGGAGGAGTGCATGGCCTATCTTTTGCGCACGCTGCGCCCGGGCAGCGTCATCCGCGCCCGCGTGACCCATCTCGAGCCATTCGGCGCGTTTGTCGATATCGGCTGCGGCAACCCCTCGCTCATCGGCATTGAAAACATTTCGGTATCGCGGATCGCCCACCCGCGGGAGCGGTTTTATCCCAAGCAGGAGATCTGCGCCGTCGTCACGGGGGTTGACCGGGCGCTTAAGCGGGTCAGCCTGTCGCACCGGGAGCTTTTGGGCACATGGAAGCAAAACGCCGCCCGCCTTTCCGCGGGGGAGACGATCGGGGGCATTGTGCGCGGCGTGGAGGAATACGGCATTTTTGTCGAGCTGACGCCCAACCTTTCGGGGCTGGCCGAGCGGCGGGAGGGCATTCACGCCGGAATGCCGGTGGCTGTATACGTCAAATCCATCATCCCCGAGCGGATGAAGATCAAGCTGGTCATCATCGACGCGCTGGAGTGCGCCACCCGGAAGGCCGTTTCGGCGGCCGATTACTACATCACCGGGGGCAGGCTGGACCGCTGGCGCTACACGCCCGAGGAATGTGCGGGAAAGCTGGTGGAGACTGTTTTTTCGGAGTGAACTATGGTATACTGTTGGGGAAGTAAGGGCTGCTTGCCCGAAAAGGTGGAGATTTTGCTTGCAAAACCTGATCGTTTCCTTTAACGCCATAGCGCCGCTTTTTGTGCTGATTGTCATAGGCTTTTTGATTCGGAGGCGGGGGGTAATCCGCGACGAGGCCCTGCCGCAGATGAACGGTCTGGCCTTTTCCGTGTTTTTGCCGGCGCTGCTCTTTAGCAACCTCTATTCCACCAACATTGAGGCGGCCTTTTCGCCCAGGCTGCTCGCCTACGCCGTTTTTTCGGCGCTGTGCATGTACGGCCTGGCCGTTATCGCGGTGTGCGCGCTGGAAAAGGACAGCAAGAGCCGCGGCGCCATGATTCAGGCCATTTACCGCAGCAATTTTGTGCTTTTGGGGCTGCCCATCGTGCAGACGCTTTTCGAGGGGCAGGATTTGGGGGTGACGTCGGTCGTCATCGCCGTCATCGTGCCCATCTACAACGTCCTTGCCGTCGTCACGCTCGAGGTGTTCCGCGGCGGGCGCGTGCAGTGGAAAAAGGTGCTGTGGGGCATTGCGAAAAACCCGCTCATCATTGCGTCGCTGCTGGGCTTCGGGTGCATGGCGGCCGGAATCACCCTCCCGGTCTTTCTGCACACGTCCATCAAGAATCTGGCCACAGCGGCGACGCCGGTCGCGCTGGTTGTGCTCGGGGCCTCCATCCATCTCGAGATGATGGCGGGAAACAGGCGCAATCTGGCCATCTGCGTGCTCGGGCGTCTGGTGGTCGTGCCGCTGATTTTTGTCACGGGCGGCGCGCTGCTCGGGTTTCGCGGCGCCGAGCTGGCCACGCTGCTGGCCATGCTGGCCGCGCCGACGGCCGTCAGCTCCTTTACCATGGCCCAGCAGATGGACAGCAACGGCGAGCTGGCCGCCGAAGCGGTTGTGATGACCTCGGCCTTTTCGGCGATCACCATGTTTTTGTGGATTTTTGTGCTCAAGCAGGCGGGGCTGCTTTGAAAAACGAAAAAAAGCTGCGGACTGACAGGGCCGCAGCTTCTTTTTGTCGGCTTTCTGACCGCCGTGGCCGTTACAGCGCCTTGAAGGCGCGGACGCGCTCTGCGAGATCGGGCGCGCCGTACACGGCAGAGCCGGCGACCAGCACGTTGGCGCCCGCCTCGATGGCGAGAGGGGCCGTTTCAAGGGTGATGCCGCCGTCGATTTCAAGGTCGCAGGGCAGCTTTAGGCGTTCGATTTCGGCGCGGAGCGCGCGCAGCTTGGGCAGGCTGTCCGGCATAAAGCTCTGCCCGCCGAAGCCCGGCTCGACCGACATGACGAGAACCATGTCCAGCAGGGGGAGGTAGGGGAAAACCGCCTGCGCGCTTGTACAGGGCTTGATGGTCAGCGCCGCCTTTTTCCCCAGCGAGGCGATGTGCCGGAGCATGGCCCCGATATCGCCCTCGGCCTCGAAATGGATGTTGATGAGGTCGGCGCCGGCCTTTGCAAAGGCGTCGATGTATTTTTCGGGCTGTGCAATCATCAGATGCACGTCGAGAAAGGCGTCGGTGTGGCGGCGCAGCGACCGGACGACGGGCACGCCGATGGAGATGTTGGGGACAAAATGCCCGTCCATCACATCAACGTGAATCATGTCGGCGCCCGCCTGCATGACGCGATCGACGTCGCGTCCCAGGGCGCAGAAGTCGGCGGACAGGATGGAGGGAGAGAGCAGGGCCATGGCAAAACACTTCCTTTATGCATATAGTAAAACAGCAGCGCCGGTTTCCAGCGGGGGGCCGGCCGCCGTCAGGGCCGGACGGCTTGCGGCGGAGGGCTGCTGCTGTTTTTATAGGGGGGCTGCCGCAGGGCAGCCCCCTACTTGCGCAGGGCTGCCGGAGACAGGCGCGAAAAAAATCCTTCTTCAGTGTACCACAAATGCGGGGAAATGGGAACTTTATTGCAGTGAAACCGTCAAAAGGGCAAGGAGGGGATCGAAATGCGTAAAAAAGTTTTTTCCCTGATGCTGGCGGTATTCCTGCTGTTCGGCCTGCTGGCCGGCTGCTCGGGTGCGGGCAGAGGCTCGGACGCGGGCAGCAGCGCATTCAGCACCGGCGCAACGCAGCATGACAGGAAGGACGACACCGGGGCGGCCAATCAGCAGTATTCGAGCGACGAGCCGATGATGCCCGGCGAAAACACCGGCGAGATGGAGACGGCCTTGCAGGGAACTCCGGCCGATTCGGCGCGGAAGATCATCCGCAACGCGGAGTTTTCGATGGAAACCCTTGACTACGATCACACGGTGCAGGCCATTGCCGATCTGGTGGAGCAGAGCGGCGGCTACGTTGAAAACAGCCAGACCGTCGGAGCGGGCGCGGCGGGAGACTATGTCCGCTCGCGCTGGGCCAGCTTCACCGTCCGCATACCGGCCGAAGGGCTGGACGGCTTTGCAGACGCTCTCAGGCAGTGCGGCAGCGTGACGAGCAGCAACCTTTCCACCCAAGAGGTGACCGAGTACTATTACGACACCGAGGCGCATTTGAAGAGCCTGCAATTGCAGGAGGAGCGCCTGCTTGAAATCCTGTCCAAGGCCGATGTTCTGACCGACGTCATCGCGCTGGAGGGCTCGCTGGCCGACGTGCGCTACCAGATCGAAAGCCTGCAGGGAAGCCTGCGGCGGCTCGATTCGCTGATAGCGCTGTCGACGGTCACCATTTCGGTGCAGGAGGTTGGCGAGTATTCCCCCGAGCAGGGCACCCCCAGAAGTCTGGGCGATCGCATCGCGGCCGAGTTCAACCGCAGCCTGTCGGCCATCCGGCGCACGGTGGACAATCTCATCGTTCTTCTGCTGGGCAACATTCTGTTCATTGCCTTCTGGGCCGCCATCATTGTGACCGTCGTGCTGGTCGTTCGCAGCCGCGTGCGGCGGAAAAAATCCGCGCCGCCGGCGCCGGGGGAAAAGCCCGGAGATAAAACAGAGCCGTAACAAAGGCAAACGGCGCCGCGGGCCTTGATGGCCGCGGGCTTCAGGAAAGGAATACCGTATTTTCGCGCAAACGGCGTGGCTTTGGCCACGCCGTTTGGCTTGCGGGCACACGCCGGAGAAATACCGGGGGTGGTAAAGCAGTTTCAGCCCCGGCAGCTCTCCCTGCGGGAGAGGTGGCCGAGCGCAGCGAGGACGGAGAGGGCACCCCTTGCCTCTCCCTGTGGGAGAGGTGGCCGAGCGCAGCGAGGACGAAGAGGGCATTCATCGTAGACTTTTGCTGTGCTTCGGACAGACTGGTCATTCGAAAAAGGCTGCAAGGCCCCCTCTCAGTCACCTGCGGTGACAGCTCTCCCAAAGGGAGAGCCAAGGGGCTGCACCCTGTTTCGCAGTATGTTGGCATGAGAAATGGAGCGTATCTGTATCGATACGCTCCGTTAACGGTTTTACGACCGCCCCGCGAAAGGCAGCGGGTTCTTCCGCTGCCATGGCCGCTCCTTTCCTGACTCTGCATAAAAAACAAAGCGCAGCCGGGTTTTGCCGGCTGCGCTGGGGGATGATTTGCCTTTCAGACCGATCGGGGCCGTTGCGCTACTGCGTGCACGGTAAAAACTCGGTTAAAATCACAGAGCCGTCCTTGCCGCTCATATTGATGGAATAGTATAGGGTTTCGCCGCTGTCGTCGACGTAGGATACCCCGTAATACGGCAGCAGGCCATAGAATGTCAGATTCAGCAGCAGCGGACGCTCCGGTGACAGCTCGTCCAGAGCGTACAGCTCTTCTGTGGAAAACGATAGGCTGCTGCT
>CAKUPI010000030.1 GCA_934675045.1 uncultured Eubacteriales bacterium | reverse complement strand
CACCGGAAATATCACTAAAAAACGGGCGGGGATTTTGACAATCAGGCCAAAGCAAAACGCCGCGGGGTATGGTATAATCATCGTATATCGCATCGTTGAATCAGCGAACAAGAAGGGGAGAAAAAGAATGAAAACCATTATCCGCAACGCTGTTGTCGTTGACGGGACGGGTAAGGAGCGCTTTCGGGGCGAGGTGGCGTTTGAAGACGATCGGATTCTCGCCGTCGCTCCGCACGTCGAGGGGAGCTTTGACTGCGAAATGGACGCGGGCGGGCAGGTGGTCTGTCCGGGCTTTATCGATACGCACAGCCATTCGGACCTTTTCGCCCTGTGCGAGCACGCCATCGCCCCGAAGATTCATCAGGGCATTACGACCGACGTGCTCGGACAGGACGGCATCTCCATGGCGCCGCTGCCCAAGCGGTATGTGAAGGATTGGCGGCAGAACATCGGCGGGCTTGAGGGCGACAGCGACGACATCAGCTGGGATTACCCGACGACGCGCGAGTATCTGGCCGCGCTCGAGGCCAACAAGCCCTGCCAGAATCACGCCTATCTGGTGCCGCACGGCAACGTCCGGCTGGAAGTGATGGGCTTTTCGGGCGAGCCGGCGACCGAAGAGCAGCTGTGCGCCATGGAAAGGGTGCTGCGGCGGGAGCTTGAGGCCGGGGCCATCGGCATGTCCTCGGGCCTCATTTACATTCCGTGCGTCTATTCCAACACCGAGGAAATGATTCGCCTGTGCAAGGTGGTCCACGAGTATGACAAGGTCTTTGTCGTTCACCAGCGCTTCGAGGGCGGCCGCATTCTCGAATCGATGGAGGAGCTGAAAAAAATCGTCATGGCCAGCGGCGTGCGCCTGCACATCTCGCACTTTAAAATGCTGGGCCTGAAAAACGAATACCGGCGCACCGAGGTGTTTGGCCTGCTTGACGAGCTGAAGCGGGCCGGAATCAAGGTCAGCTGCGACCAGTACCCCTACGGCGCGGGCAGCACCATGCTGGCCGGCTGTATTCCGCCCTGGGCGCACGTGGGCGGCGCCGGCGAGCTGCTGAAACGGATGCAGACGCCGGAAATCCGCGAAAAAATCAAGCACGACATTTTGTACACCGACACGGTGTGGGACAACTTCATCGACTTCTGCACACAGGACGGCATTATGGTCACCAGCGTGGAAAGCCGGAAAAACCAGTACTGCGTCGGTAAAACCATTGTCGAAATCGGGGCCATCCGCGGCGTCGATCCGCTGGACGCCATGATGGACCTGCTGGTGGAGGAGGACAACAAGGTCGGCATGGTCGAGTTTTACGGCTCGGAGGCGTGCATCCGTGACATTATGAAGCGCCCCGAGGTCAACATCTGCACCGACGGCCTGCTGGGCGGAACGCCGCATCCGCGCGTCTACGGCGCCTTCCCGCGCATTTTGGGAAAATACGTCCGCGAGGACGGCGTCCTCACGCTGGAGGAGGCCCTTTACAAAATGACCGCCAAGGCGGCCGAGGCCATGCGCATGACCGACCGCGGCGTGCTTCAGCCGGGCAAAAAGGCGGATATTGTCATTTTTGACCCCGACACGGTGACCGACGTGGGCGATTTTATCCATCCCCGGCAGTTTGCCAAGGGGATCAGCCGCGTCATTGTCAACGGAAAGACGGTGCTCGACGGGGACGGCGTGCACGAAAACGCCGCCGCGGGCGAGATCATCCGGCTGTAAACGGGACACGGAGCGGGGAGGCGGTTTGTCCCCCGTTTTTGCAGTGCTGCAAGGAAGAAAAAAGGCCGTTTTACCGTCCGGATAGGGGGAAGCGTATGAAGAAACCGGTTTTTCGCTGCGCGGACTGCGGCAGGCGCTTTGACGTCGGCACGCGGGAATACCGCTGCGCCTGCGGCGGCGCTTTTGATTTGGAGTTCGAGGCCCCGGCCTTTGACCCCGCCCTCATTGACCGCTCGCAATGGAGCCTTTTCCGCTACCGCGCCTTTCTCCCCCTGTGGGACGAGGAGTGGCGGGGCGTCACCATGGGCGAGGGCATGACGCCCGTTCTGCCGCTGGACGGGCAGACCCTTGTCAAGCTGGACTACGCCATGCCCACGCTGTCCTTTAAGGACCGCGGGGCGGCTGTGGTCATTGCGCTGTGCAAAAGCCTGGGCGTCGGGCGGGTGCTTCAGGATTCGAGCGGCAACGCGGGCAACTCCATTGCCGCCTACGCGGCGCGGGCCGGCATGGAATGTGAAATTTTCGTGCCGCGCGGCACCTCGCCCGCCAAAATTGCCATGATCCGCTCGTACGGCGCGCGGGTCGAGGTCTTTGAGGGCACGCGCGACCAGACGGCCGAGGCCTGCCGTCAAAAGGCCGGCGGCGGCGCCTTTTACTACGCCAGCCATGTCTTTCACCCGTTTTTTTATCAGGGAACCAAAACCTACCTCTACGAGGTGTACGAGCAGCTCGGCCGCCTGCCCGACAACCTGTTTGTGCCGGTGGGCAACGGCACGCTGTACCTCGGCGTGCATCTGGCGCTGGACGAGCTGGAGCGGGCGGGGCTTCTGCCGCGGCGTCCGACCGTCTGGGCGGTGCAGAGCCAGCGGTGCGCCCCCATCCTCCGCGCCTTTGAGGCGGGGGCGGCGAAGCCGGCCGTCATCACGCCCGAGCCGACGCTGGCCGAGGGCATCGCCATCGGAAGCCCGGTGCGCGGCGCGCGCATTTTGCAGCTGGCGCGCCGGCACGGCGACCGCTTTGTCGCGGCTCCGGAGGAGGGCATTTTGGCGGCGCGGCAGGCGCTGGCGGAGCGCGGGTTCTTTGTCGAGCACACGACGGCGGCGACCTACGCGGCCTATCTCGCCTGCCGAAGGGCGGGCAGCGTCAGGGGTGAAAGCCTGCTGCCCCTTTGCGGCGCGGGCCTCAAGTCGCAGGGAAAATAACCGCAAAAAAACGCTCTGTCCTCCGGGACAGAGCGTTTTTTCTTGCATCGCGGCGGACGGGGCTATTGCAGCCTGCCCCGGCAGGCGATGGTCAGCGGCTGCACGACCTCGCCCTTTGAAACCAGCCAGGCCTGCTCGTACAGATTGCAGACCGGGCAGATGTGGTTGGGAATGACCTCGATTTTATCGCCGATGCGCAGGCTTTGGCGCAGCTCGGCGCTGTAAATGATCAGATGCTCGTCGTAAACGGCAAAGGGATGCACGCCGGTGCCCTTGATAAGCCCGTAGCCCTCGGTTTTGCAGATGCCGGCCGGGCGGGTCTGGGCCGTCAGGCCCTTGGCGCCCACGTCGCCGATAAGGCGTTCGGGCGTCGGCCGGCTGATGATGGTGGTCAGCACGGAAGCGGCGCAGTCGTCGTGGGAGCCGATGGCGTTGCCCTGCGCCACGTCCATCAACGCGTAGGTGCCGGGGCGCAGCTCGGTGACGCCGGGCAAAACGGCGCGCGCCAAAAGGGCGGTAGGCGTGGCGCCGACGCTGACGGTGCGGCAGGGAAGCCCCCGCCCGGCCGCCCTTTTGGCAAAGAGCAGGGTGCGCTGTTGGCACTGCTCGAACCATTGCAGGCATTCCGCCTGCGTGGCGGCCTGATAGGTAAAGCCCTCGTGCGAAAAAACGCCCTCGAAGCGGATGTTTTTGGCCTGCTTCAAAAAGTCGATCAGGGCGTCGAACTGCGGCATTTCCACAACGCCCGAGCGCTTTTCGCCCGTTTCGATCTCGATGAGCACGCGGGCGGGGTGCGCGGCGGAAAAGACCGCTTCGATCTGCGTCAGCGCCTCGACGCTGTCGGCGCCGAAGGAGAGGGAGATGCGCTCGCCCAGCCGGTGCAGGCGCTCCAGCTTTTGCCGTCCGACCACCTCGTTGGCGATGAAAATATCCCGGATGCCGGCGTCGGCCATCGCCTCGGCCTCGCCCGGCTTGGCCACCGCAATGCCCGCAGCCCCGGCGTCAAGCTGCATTTGCGCAATGGCGGGGCATTTGTGGGTCTTTGTATGGGGACGCAGCGCGACGCCGAAGGCGTCGGCCCGCGCCTGCATATTGCCGATGTTGCGCAGCAAAATCTCGCGGTCGATGAGCAGGGCGGGCGTGTCAAGCTGCTGATAAGGGCTTAAGGGACCGGACATTTGTCATTCCTCCTTGTGTAAATCCGCCCGGAAGGGGGCGGATATACGATTTTTCTTATTATAGCGCGGGCAAAGGGGGCTGACAAGAGAAAAGGCGTTTGAAAATCGCGGGGCGGCATGGTACAATAAACAAACAGGCGCAGCGCAGAAAGCGCCGATTCTATTGATTTGAGGGAGGCCACTACTATGATTTTAAAAGCCGATCGAATCGTCGTCGGAGATGGAAAAACCGTGCTTGAGGGCGCGGCTGTCTGTGTGCGGGACGGGCGCATTGCCGCCGTCGGCGCACCGGAAGAGCTGCAGGCCCGCTTCCCCGATCAGCAGGTGCGGGAGTACCCCGGCGCGACGCTGCTGCCCGGACTGATTGATATGCATGTCCACATCGGCTATTATTACGAAAAGGCCGACGCCGCCGCCTACGACGAGAACCCCATGCTGATGGCGCTGTTTGCCGCCGACAAAATGAAAAAAACGCTGGAGGCCGGCGTCACCACCGTGCGCGACGTCAGCTCGCCGCTGAACATCGCGCGGACGCTGAAGCTGGCGGAGGAAAAGGGATACGTCACGCTGCCGCGCATCGTCACCTCGGGGCAGGGCATCTGCATGACGGGCGGCCACGGCTGGACACTGCGCAACGGCGTGTGCGAGTGCGACGGCGAGTGGGAAATCCGCAAGGCCATCCGCCGCCAGTTCCGCGAGGGGGCCGACTGGATCAAAGTGCTGACCAGCGAGGGCTACCGCGGGCAGGAGCTGACCCAGGCCGAGCTGGACGCCGCCGTCGACGAATGTCACCGCATGGGCCGCAAAACCGCCGTGCACGCAGGCTATGTACCGTCGGTGGAAATGGCCATTCGGGCCGGCTTTGACACCATCGAGCACGGCACCTATCTCACCGTCGAGCAGGCGCGCGAGATGAAGGAAAAGGGCATCGCGTGGACGCCGACCATTGTGGCGTTCAGCTACATCCGCGACAAAATGGCCGCCGAGGCGGCCGAGTCGGGGCTGGAGCTGGATTTTGGCTACATTGCCAAAGCGGCCGACGTTTACGAGCGCAACTTCAAGGCGCTGTACGACACCGGCGTCACCGTCATCACCGGCACGGATCAGGTCATGGACGACGCGCCGACCTCCCCCGTCGCCCGCGAATGTCAGTACATGGTCGATTTCGGCATTACGCCGCTCGAGGCCATCGCCTGCGCCACCAAAAACTGCGCCGAGGTGCTTGAAATGGGCCACGAGCTGGGGCAGGTCAAGGAAAATTACCTGGCCGACCTCATCGTCGTCGACGGCGATGCGTCGCAGGACATTCTGGCGCTGCGCAGCATCCGCGCCGTCGTCGCCAGGGGAGAACTGCTGTAAAAACCTGCCGCGGAAAAGCGGGAGATTTCGGATAACGAAAGGAAAAAGTGTATGCGAGCTTATGAGCGACTGTTGAAGTATGTGACCTTCCCCACCGCCTCGAACGGCGCCTGTGAGCGCTGCCCGAGCAGCGAAGAGCAGCGGGTATTCGGCCGGGCGCTTGTGCAGGAAATGCGGGAAATGGGCATTTCCGACGCCAAAATGGACGAAAACGGCTATGTGTACGGCACCATTCCCGGCAATGTTCCGGGCAAAGTCCCCACCGTCGGCTTTATCGCCCACATGGACGTGTCCGACGATGTGCCCTGCCAAAATGTCAAGGCCCGCGTACACACGGGGTATGACGGCGGGGACATCGTCCTGAATGAGCAAGAGGGCATCGTGATGCGCGCGTCGGAGTTTTCCGAGCTGCGCAGCTATGTCGGCGACGACCTGATCGTCACCGACGGAACCACGCTGCTGGGCGCCGACGACAAGGCGGGCATCGCCGAAATCCTCACCATGGCCGAGCGGCTTTTGCACGATTCCTCCATTCGGCACGGCGACGTCAAAATCGGCTTTACGCCGGACGAGGAAATCGGGCGCGGCGCCGACCTCTTTGACGTTGCCGGCTTTAACGCCGACTTTGCCTACACCGTCGACGGCGCGGCCTTCGGCAACGTCGAGTATGAAAACTTCAACGCCTCGACCTGTGAGGTGCGCATCAGGGGCAAAAACATTCACCCGGGCGCCGCCAAGAACAAGATGAAAAACGCCCTGCTCGTGGCAAACGAGCTCATTTCGCTCCTTCCCCCCGCCGAGACGCCGGCGCACACCGAGCTGCGCGAGGGCTTTTATCATGTCACCAACCTCGAAGGGACGGTGGAAGAGGCGTTTGTAAGCTGCCTCCTGCGCGATCACGACGCGGGCAGGCTGGAGGAGCGGAAAGCCGTCATGCACCGCATCGCCGACTTTTTGAACGCCCGCTACGGCGCGGAGACGGTGACGCTGAAAATCACCGACTGGTACCGCAACATGGCCGAGGCGATGGGCGGGCACATGCACGTCGTCGAGATGGCAAAAGCGGCCGTGCGCGCGTTGGGCGCCGAGCCAAAAAGCGACCCCATCCGCGGCGGCACCGACGGCGCACGGCTCACCTATATGGGGCTTATCTGCCCCAATCTGGGCACCGGAAGCCACAATCACCACGGAAAAATGGAATATGCCAGCGTGCAGGCCATGGACAAATGCACCGAGCTGCTGGTAAAAATCGCCGAGGCCTGCGTCCGCTGAGCAGCGCGCGGCATAGGAAAAAGGAGACGCTATGAAAAAACCTTTGTGGACCCCCTCGCAGGCGCGCGTCGAGCGCGCCGTTCTGACGCGCTTCATGCAGTTTGCCGGGGCACGCTGCGGAAAACACTTTGCCGGGTATGACGAGCTGTACCGCTGGTCGGTCGAGGACATTCCGGCCTTCTGGGGCGCGCTGTGGGATTTCTTTGAAATCAAGCACTCGAAGCCCTACGACTGCGTCGTCGATGACCTGTCGCGCTTCCCGGGCGCCAACTGGTTCCCCGGCGCACAGCTCAATTACGCGGAAAACATGCTCCGCTTTTCCGACAAAAAGGGACCGGTGCTCATCTTCCGCGGCGAAAACCAGACCCGCCGCCAGTACGATTACGCCGCGCTGCGCGCGCAGGTGGTCCGGCTGGCAACGGCTTTGCGGCGTGAGGGCGTAAAGCCCGGTGACGCGGTGGCCGGCTACCTGCCCAATCTGCCCGAAACGGTCATTGCCATGCTCGCCGCCTCGGCAATCGGCGCGGTGTGGTGCTCGTGCGCCACCGACATCGGCCCGCTGGCCGCCATCGACCGCCTCGGGCAGGTCTCGCCCCGCGTGCTGGTCACGGCCGACGGATATTTTTACAAGGGAAAGCGCTTTGACGTTTTGAAAAACGCCGCGGAAATCGCCGCCGGGATTCCGTCGCTGCAGCGCGTCGTCGTCGCCCATTACGCGGGCGAGGGCGCAGCGGTCGGCGTGCCCAACGCCGTTTTGTGGGACGAGTATCTGGCGGACGAGCCGGCGGAGTTTGTCTTTGAGCAGCTCCCGGCCGGGCATCCGCTCGTCGTGATGTTCTCGTCGGGCACGACCGGCAAGCCCAAATGCATGGTGCAGTCGGCGGCCGGCCTGCTGCTCAACCAGCTCAAGGAGCTGGCGCTGCAGGGCGACATTGACGAGCGCTCCACTTTGCTGTACATTACTTCGTGCAGCTGGATGATGTGGAACTGGCAGGCCGCCGCCCTCGGAACGGGCGCCACCATTGTCTTATACGACGGCAACCCGGCCTATCCGGACACCGGCGCCATCTGGCGCATCCTCGACGAAGAAAAGGTCACGGCCTTCGGCCTGAGCGCCAGCTACATCCATTCGCTGATCACGCAGGGCTTCCACCCGCGCGAGGCGGCCCGGCTCGAGCCGCTGGAAACGGTGCTGCAAACGGGCTCGGCCCTGTCCGACGAGGGCTTTGCCTACGTCTACCGCGAGGTCAAGGAGGACGTGCACCTCAGCTCCATCGCGGGCGGCACCGACATCAACGGCTGCTTTGCCACCGGCATTCCCACGCTGCCCGTCTACTCCGGCGAGCTGCAGCGCCCCGGCCTCGGCATGAAAATCGAGTGCTATGACGACGAGGGCCACCCCGTGCGCGACCGGCAGGGCGAGCTGGTCTGCGAAAAGCCGGCCCCGCCCATGCCGCTGTACTTCTGGAACGACCCCGACGGAAAACGTTACCACGACGCCTATTTTGACGTCTACCCCGGCGTGTGGCGGCACGGCGACTATGTGCTCTTCCACTCCGACACGGGCGGCGTCACCTTCTACGGGCGCTCCGACTCGGTGCTCAAGCCGTCGGGCGTGCGCATCGGCACCGCCGAGATTTACAATCAGGTGGCCAAGGTGCCCGGCGTCATCGACAGTCTGGCCATCGGGCAGAATTATCACGACGATCAGCGTATTCTGCTGTTTGTGCAGCTTCAGGAGGGCATGACCCTTGACGAGCAGAAGCAAAAGGAGATCCGCGACATTCTGCGGCACGAGGCCTCGCCGCGCCACGTCCCGGCGCGCATGTTCCAGGTCGCTGACATTCCGCGCACCATGAACGGCAAAAAGGTCGAGTCGGCCGTTACGAACATGGTCAACGGCCGCAAGATCACCAACCGCGACGCGCTGCAAAATCCGGACAGCCTGGACCTTTACGAGGCGCTGCTGCCCGAGCTGCAAAAGTAAAGGCGGCAAAAGCGCGCAGCGCCCCGGCGGACAGCGCAGCCGAAAGACAGAGAAAAGGAGCCTTCTTCGGAAGGCTCCTTTTCGTTTGCTCCGATTACAGGTGCAGGTTTTTCGAGATTTCCCGCTTGACGGCCCGGCCGTAAAAAATCAGGTGAAAGGCCGAGAACAAAACGCCGGTCCCGGCGCAGATGGCCGACGGCAGCATGACATGGGTCCACCCCGCGGCGATAAAGAGGGCGGGCAGCAGGGCGAGCAGGCCGACCAGCAGAAAATAGACCATGTACTCGCGGGTGGGGGTGCGCCGCGCCCTTGCCAGAACAAACAGGGCGATCATGGCGCAGAAATACAGGCAGGGCAGAACAAAATCCATGGCCCAGCCGCGTTTTCCGGTAAAATAATCCCACAAAAGGGCGAGCGCCGAAACAATGGCCAGCTGCCACAGAATGTTTTTCATCAGGTTGGATTTTTTGCGGATGGCTATCAGGGTGACCAGCCACGCGCAGCAAATCCCCGCGATGGCGAACAGGCACCACCAGCCCCGGCCCGGAAAGCACAGGTTGATGACGGTGCAGACGACGCCGGCGGCCACACAGGCAAAGCTCCAGATGCGAAACAGCAAAGCCAGCAGGTTTTTGTCGATGCCGGAAGGGGGGAAAACCTCGCCCGCGGGGTCGGGCGTTCCCGTCAGCTCGCAGCCGCACAGCGGACAGTGCAGCCGCGCGCCGGCGACCGAGACCTTGCAGCGCGGACAGTACAGCATGGCAGTCACTCCTCGATGTTGGTGTAGATGACGGGCGAAAGGCCCAGCCCGGCCAGACGCGAAAAAAAGCTGCGCTGCAGCTCGGTGCCGTTGAACAGGGAGGCAAAGCCGCAGGTAAGCCGGTCGCCCGTCGAGCAGACGCACACCTGCATGCCGCCGGTGCTGGAATAAACGCTGAACAGGTCGACGTAGCTTTGCAGATCGGGCGGGAGGCTGATGGCGCCGACGTTGGAAAGGGTCATGGTGCTTCCGCGGTCCGAAATCCACTTGGACAGGCGCAGAACGGGGTTTTTGAGAAAGAGGGGAATGATTTTGATGATGGGGTTGCGCTCAAGCGCCATGAGAGCGCCGATGCGCCGCGCCAGCTTTTCCTCCCGCAGCTCTTCCTTCAGCCCCTTGTCCACGGCGTCGATGATGCAGTCAAGGGTGTCCTCGCCCTGCCCGAAGCGGTAGGCGACGCGCACAATGCCGAAAAAGTTGCGCGCCGTTTCGCTGGGGAAGTGCTTGCGCAGGTTGACGGGAATGGTGACGACAATGGGGCGCGTGCTCTGATTGCGCGGCATCTGGTCATGGATGGCCTCGATGAGCACCGCCGTCAGAAGAACGGTCAGCGAGGTGCCGTGCCGGCGGGCCAGCTGCAGCGCCCCGGCGCACGAAACGGCGCCCTCGATGAGCTGGTACTCCGCGCCGCGCGGGCCGCGCAGCCGCCACGGATGGCGGGGGAGATCGGACTTGGGGGCGCGGATGCGGCGGTAGTGCTTGCGAAAGCCGTCCTCGGTGCGCTCGTCAAAGGGGGCGCGGTAATCCAGCGCGGGGGCCTGACCGCCCAGCGTGTCGAAGTGCCGCAGGAGCAGGTAATGGCGCAGAATGGCTTTGAAAAAATGAATGGCGCCCGTGCCGTCCGCCAAAACGTGGTAGACCTCGAGGCTCACCCGCTTTTTGTAATAGGTCAGGGAAAACAGAAGGCTGCGCCGGTTGGGGCTCCACAGCGGCGCGCAGGCACGCCAGTCGGTCGGCGCCACGCGCGGGCGCAGCTCGCTGCTTTCGAGATAGTACCAGAACAGGCCGCGCCGCAGCACGCAGAGAAAATGGGGAAACTCCCGCACGGCCCCGTCGAGGGCCTGCTGCAAAAGCGCGGGGTCGACCTCTTCGTGCAGCTGGCAGGAAAAACGGAAAACGTCGGTCTTGCGACGGGTGCTGGTCGACGGAAAAATAATGCCGGCATTGTCAAGCTTGAGCCAGTCTACGCCTTGCCGCATGGTGTATCATCTCCACTCAGGAATTGGTTGATCAGCGCGTGGGCGCGCTTGACGTGCACATAGCGCGGCCCCAGGCTGAAAAAACCGTGCAGCGCATCGGGCATCCGGTGGATTTGCACGCGGTTTCCGGCCGCCTGCAGCCGCCGGCCGTACTCCTCGCCCTCGTCGCGGAGAGGGTCGTATTCCGCCGTGATGATGAGGGTGTCGGGCTGGCGGGAAAAATCCCGGGCCTCGAGCGGGGCAAAATACGGGTTGTGCAAATCCTCGTCGCTGCGGCGGTATAGGTCCATATAATCGCAGATGCGCTTGCTGGTCAAAAGGTAGTCGGTGCCGTTTTCGTGCACCGAGGGAAAGGGCGAGCTCTGGCTGTGGTCCCAGTAGGTGGCGGGGTAAATCAGGATTTGCCGGGGCACGCGGAACTCCCCCCTGTCGCGCGCCATCAGCGAAACGGCGGCGGCCAGATTGGCGCCGGCGCTGTCGCCGATGAGGGTGACGTCGCGCGGGGGCAGGTAAACGCCGCCCGGGTCGAGGAAAAGCTCGCGCGCGGCGGCGTAGCAGTCGTTAAGCCCGTCGGGAAAGCGGTTTTCCGGCGCCAGACGATACTCGACGGAGATGACGTTGCACTGCGTGCCGCGCGCCAGATCGCGGCAGACGCTGTTGTAGGTGTCAACGCTTTCAAACACCCAGCCCCCGCCGTGAAAGAAGAGAAGGGTGTGTCTGGCCTGACCGCGCGGCGGCTTGTAGAGGCGCACGAGAATTTCGCGCTCGCCGTCCAGGACCTTGCGGTCCCACGGCCGCCAGGCGGCCTGATGCGCGGGGGCGGGAATGGCGCGCATCGTGCGCTCGAGCGGGTAGAGCTTTTTAACCTGTAAGTCGGGGTAGGACAGCGCCTTGAGCGCCAGTCGCGTCAGGTGATGAATGGCCATGCGCGGCCTCCTTCTTTCAACGGATTGCTCCTATTATAGCAGGCGAAGCGGAAAAAAGCACCCCTGAACACCGTATTCTTTCTCCCCGGCCCGAAAGAGAGGGGTGAAAAAACGCCGGAGACAGCCGCTCCGGCGCTTTGAAACGGATATACATTCAGATGCTTGCGCGGTCGACGGCCGACAGCTCCTTGCGCAGCGCCCGCTCGACGCGGGGACGGACAAGCTCCTGACAATAGCGCATGACCTCTTTGCGGGTGACAATGCCGACAAAGACGCCGCGGTCGTCAACGACGGGGACAAAGTTCTGCTCAAGCGCCACGGTGATCAGGTCGGCCATGCTGGTGTCGGCGGTGACCGGCTTGTTGTCCATACGGCGGTGCACGCGGGTGATGGGGAAGTTCTCGGCTTCCTTAAGGTTCAGCGAATACTGATTTTTGATGGCCCAGAGAAGATCGCCTTCGGTCAGGGTGCCGACATATTGACCGGCCCGGCTGATGATGGGAATGGCCGAATAGCGGTGAAACTCCATCTTCTCCAGAGCCTGACGCAGCGTAAAATCGTCGTAGATGTAGGCGACGCTGCTCTTGGGGGTGAGGAAGCGCAGTACGTTCATATAACACATCCTTTTGGGAACGAGAGAGAGGTGGCTTTTTTGTCAAGTCCATTATACCATATTCCCAAAGAGAAAAACAGGGCTTTCCTTTTTCCCTGTTTTATTTTCCTATATAT
>CAKUPI010000029.1 GCA_934675045.1 uncultured Eubacteriales bacterium | reverse complement strand
AAATAAAAGAGGAGCATGACCTGTGATCGAATTATCCCATATCAGCAGGGTTTATCGCCAAAAGGGACGGCGCGTCCACGCTCTGCGCGACGTTTCGCTGCGCGTAAAAAGCGGAGAGTTTGTCTCCATCATCGGCGCGTCGGGGTCGGGAAAGTCCACCCTGATGCACATTGTCGGCTGCCTTGACGAGCCGACGAGCGGGCAGTACCTGCTGTTCGGCGCGCCGGTGCAGCGCCTGTGCGGCGCGGAGATGGCCGCCGTGCGCAACCGTGAAATCGGCTTCGTTTTTCAGCATTTCAATCTGGTGAGCGGCATGTCGGCGCGGAAAAACGTCGAGCTGCCGCTGGCCTTTCGCGGCGAAGCGCCCGCCGTGCGGCGGGAAAAGGCCGAACGCGCGCTGCGCATGGTGGGGCTGGACAGGCGGATGGAGCACCTGCCGTCCGAGCTTTCGGGCGGCCAGCAGCAGCGCGTCGCCATTGCCCGCGCGCTGGTGGGGCAGCCCCGCATCATTTTGGCCGACGAACCGACCGGCAACCTCGACGCGCCCTCGGCCGCCGGCGTCATGGAGCTGCTCGAGGGTATTCACAGAGAGGGCCGGACGGTTCTTCTGATCACACACGACCCCGCGGTCGCCGCCCGCGCCGACCGCATTGTGCGCATGGAAAACGGAAGAGTGACAGCCGATTAGAAAGGGATGAACCATGAACAGAAGAGACAAGCAGAACTATTACCTTGACATCGCCGAAACGGTGCTCGAGCGCGGCACCTGCCTGCGCCGCAACGTCGGCGCCATCATCGTCAAAAACGACGTCATCGTTTCGACCGGCTACGCCGGTGCGCCGCGCGGCCGCGGCAACTGCTGCGACATCGGCTCGTGCCGCCGCGAAAAGCTGGGCGTTCCGCGCGGACAGCGGTACGAGCTGTGCCGCTCGGTGCACGCCGAGGCCAACGCCATCATCGCCGCCTCGCGCGAGGAAATGCTGGGCGCCACCCTCTACCTTGCCATGAAGGACGTCGCCACGGGGAAGCTGGTGCCCGACGCCAGCCCCTGCAACATGTGCCGCCGCCTCATCATCAACGCCGGCATCGAATCGGTCGTCGTGCGCAACGACGCCGAGCATTACACCGTTTACCCCGTCGTCCGCTGGATTGAAGAGGACGACGTTCTGCCCGAGGACCAGCTCAATACATACTGAGGAGGAAAGACCATGCGTTTTGCCCACATGAACATCAACGTGCTCGATTTGCAGCGCAGTCTGGACTTTTACAGCCGGGCGCTGGGCCTTTGCGAGGTGCGCCGCGTGGAAAAAGAGGACTTTACCCTTGTGTATCTCGGCGACGGCGTCACCGGCTTTCAGCTGGAGCTGACCTGGCTGCACGGGCGCACCCAGCCCTATGACCTGGGGGAGTGCGAGTTCCATCTGGCCTTCACCGTGCCCGATTACGAGCAAATGCATGAAAAACACGCGCAAATGGGCTGCATCTGTCTGGAAAACGCCCAGATGGGCATTTATTTCATCGAGGACCCCGACGGCTACTGGCTGGAAATCGTCCCCGAGCGCTGACCGGCACACCCCTTGCAGGATGGGATTTTGTCTGTGCGGAGAAAGGATGAGCGAGCTTTGGAATACACACTGAAACCCATTGCGCCGGAGCATTTGGCCGCGGCGCTGCGCGTGGAAAAGGCCGCGATGGGCAACCACTGCTATCTGGCGGACGTTTACGAGTATTTTCAGACGACGCAGGGCGAGCTGACCGGCGTCTTTGCCGGCGGCGAGCTGACCGGCATCGGCAAGCTGACGGTGATGTGGGATGGCTCAGGCTGGCTGGAAGCGCTGCGCGTCGCACCGGAATGGCAGCGAAAGGGCGTGGGAACGGCCATTTACCGCCGTTACATGGAGCAGGCCGAGGCGCTCGGCTGCACCGCGCTGCGCATGTACACCGGAATCCACAACGTCGCAAGCGCCGAGCTGGCCCGCAGGTTCGGCCTGCAAAAGGCGGCGCAGTTTCGCGAGTACACCCTGCCGGCCGCGCAGGGCGGCGGCGAAGAGGACTTTTCGCCCGTCTCGCCCGACGAGGCGTTTGCGCTGCTCGAGCCGTGGTTCGGGCGCTATAACGGCTACGTCGTGATGAACCGCACCTATTACCGCCTCAACGAGGCGACCTGCCGCGGCCTTGCGCAAAACGGAAGGCTGTGGCGGCACGCGCAGAGCGGCACGGTGATGGTGGCCGGCGCGCGCTTTCAGCCCGGCAAGGGGCTGCACATCGCCCTGCTGGAAGGCGACCGCGGCCGCGGTCTGGCCTTCGCGCAGCGGCTGGCCGCACGGCAGGGAGCGGGGCAGCTTTTGTGCAACTTCGCGCTCGAAAACCCCGGTCTGGAGGCCTTTCTTCAGCAAAACGGCTTCCGAGCGGCGGGCGACGATCTCATCACAATGGAGCTTGCCCTGTAAAAAAGCCGGGGGCGCCTCAGGCGCCGCCCTGAACAGCATACAATCCGACGAAGAGGCCCGCCGCAAAGCCGTTCCCGGCTGCGGCGGGCTTTTTGCCGCCCGGATGTATTGCTGCGGTACAGCGCGAAAGCGCCGCCGCACCGCCGGAAATATGCAAAGAAGCATAAAAACATTCCGCTCTGCGGAAACCGCAGGCCCGATTTCTGTGAAAAATGCCGCAGGCGCGGGGAAAGGGCTTTCGGTTTCGTCAGCAATATGACTGTTTCATAGGCAAATGTAATAAGCGCGGGGCGGAAGATGTAAAATTCCAATTTGCAATTTTATTCGAATTGCTATATAAATATCTTTGGCGCGAAGAAATGAATTTTTTGGAATCCTCAAATGGGCTGGCGCCGGGCCTTGGCGCAAAGCCGTATTTGATTCTGCGAGAAAAGGAAGAGGGGGAATGTCATGTGCTGAATGTGGATGTTGAACATCTGAAGTTTTCCTACGCCGACAGCCATGAAGTGATTTTGGAAGACATCAATATGCATGTAAAGGCCGGGGATTTTGTCTGCCTGCTCGGGCAGTCCGGCTGCGGAAAAAGCACGCTGCTGCGCCTGCTGGCCGGGCTGGAGACGCCCAGCGCGGGCAGTATTCAGGTGGACGGAGCGCCTGTGCGGGGGGCCGGGCTTCAGCGCGGCGTGGTGTTTCAGGACTACGGCCTGTTTCCCTGGATGAGCGCCGGTGAAAACATCACCATCGCGCTGGAGCGCCGTTACCCGGAAATGAAAAAAGATGAGCGCAAAGAGCGGGCGCTGCACTGGATGAAGAACGTCGGCATGGACGAATCGCTGTACGACAAGCTGCCCGGCGAGCTTTCCGGCGGACAGAAGCAGCGCTGCGGCATTGCCCGCGCCTTTGCCATCGATCCGCCCATTCTGCTGATGGACGAGCCGTTCGGATCCCTTGACGCCGTGACCAAGGCCAAATTGCAGGACCTTGTGCTCAAGCTGTGGCAGCAGGAGGAGGGGCAGCGCAAGACTATCTTTTTCGTGACACACGAGGTCGACGAGGCGCTGCTGCTGGCCACCGACATCTATGTGCTCAGCCAGTCGCCGGCCAAGGTGATGTACAGCCACTCCTTTGAGGGGCAGGAGCATCCCAACCGCCAGAACATGTACACCGATCCGAACATTGCCGCGCTGCGCAACCACCTGATCAAGCTGATCCACAGCGACGCGCAGGAGCGCGCCGCCAAAGACGCCGGCAAATAGCGCGGGCGCTTCCCCAAGGGACTTCACACGTCCACGTGTATTTTGAATAGAAAGACGAAGGAGAAAACAACTTATGAAGAAAAGACTCATTGGCCTTCTGCTGGCGGCGATGATGCTGCTGTCGGCCGCCGGCTGCGCAAGCGCGGCAAAGACCCCGAACCAAGAGACCAAAACCCCCGACAACTCGGCTGCGCAGGGCAGCGAAACGCAGAAGGAACAGCAGGAAGAAAAGAAAGACGTGCTGAAGATTCGCGTCGCCGCCCAGCCCACCTCCGGCCAGGTGTTCCAGTTCATCGCCGACGAGCACGGCTTTAACGAGGAAGAGGGCCTTGAGGTAGAGATGGTCTGGCTGAGCAACCTGTCGGACGCCGCCTCGGCGCTGGCCGCCGATCAGGTGGATGTTCTTTCCACCTACGGCACCGGCGGTCCGCTGACCCAGATTGCCAACGGGCAGGACTTCAACATCTTCGCCGGGTACATGATCATCGGCGAAACGCCGGTTTACGGAAAGCCGGAGATGGAGTACAAGGACCTGGACAGCTTCAAGGGCAAAAAGATCGGCATCACCCGCGGCGGCACGCCGGACATCGTGCTGAAGGGCATTCTGTATGACGCCGGCTACTCCTACACCTACGGCGGTACCACCGTCGTCGGTCAAGCGGACGACCCGGACATGATCGAGTTCATCGAGTACAAAAAGAACACCGACGTGCTGCAGGCCGTCATGAAGGGCGAGGTCGACTTCGGCGCCACGGCCACCGGCTATCAGATTCAGGCCCGCGATCTTGGGCTGGAAGTCAAAATGTGGCCCGACGATCTGTGGCCCAACCACTCCTGCTGCCGTATGCTGTGCACCAACACCTTCCTGAACGAAAACGAGGAAACGCTGTACCGTATGCTGCGCTCCTACCTGCGCGCCGAGGAATACATGCAGGACAACATGCAGGAGGTTTCCGACCTTGTGGTGAAGAATCTGGACCTGCAAAAAGAGACGGCGGACAGCTTTGTGCTGAGCCCGCACATGAAGTACGACACCGACCCCTTTACCAACAGCGTGCAGAAAATGTGGGACAAGATGGCCAACTTCGGCTATCTGACCACCGGCGACATCAATCTGAACGACCACATGAACTCCTCCATTTACAAGCGGGCGCTGGAGTCTCTGCTTGAGGACTACCCGGACAGCCAGTTCTTCAAGGACAAGATGGAGCAGTTCAACACCAACAACCAGTAACAGAAAAAAGGGATACAGCGCATGCCGGACGCAGGCGTGTGCTGTATTGCCTATTTGCCGCACTTTGAGGTGCTGTGCAAGCCACCTTTTTTAAAAGGAGAATACGGAAAATGCCAAAGTTTTTAAAAGATCGGTTGGGGATCATCCTGATTTTCATCGGCATCCTTGTGGGCTATGTATTGCTGACCGATGTATTCCATGTGTTGAATTCCTTCCTGTTTCACAGCATCACCACAGTGCCGGGCCTGTTTCGGGAGTACATCGGCCAGCTGCTGGAGGGCCTGAAAAGCTCGCTCTCGCTGCTGGTGATCGCCTATGCGCTGGCCGTTGTGCTCGGAATCGCGCTGGGCTCCTTCGTCGGCTCCAAAAAGCGCGTGCGCAAAAACCTGACCCCCTACATCAACGCGTTCAGCGCCATTCCCGTCACGCTTTTGACGCCCTACGCCATCAACCTGTTCCCGTCGTTCCGCATCGCCTCCATCTTCATCATTTTCCTCGGGTGCTTCTGGATTATTCTCGGAACCACCATCACCGCGGTGATGACCATCGACCGCCGCTATCTGGAAAACGCCGCCACGCTGGAGATTCCGAGAATGCAGCTGCTCTTCCGCATCATGCTGCCGGCGGCCTCGCCGTCCATTCTGTCGGGCTGCACCATCGCCTTAAAGCTGGCCTTTATGCTGCTGGCCGTGGCCGAGATGTTCGGCGCCACCTCCGGAATGGGCTATTTTATTCAGTATTACTCGGATTTCGGCCGGTTCGACCTGGTGGGCGTGGGTTTTATTTTCATGGCCATCGTGCTGGTCATCATCATGTACCTGTTTGATTTGCTGAAGGCCCGGATTCTGCACTGGACCATCAATAACTAAAAAATCGCCGGAAGGAGAGAGAAGTATGGTAGATAGCATGACCCCCGCCGAGCGGGCGGCCGCCCTGCTAAAGGGGCTGGAGGTGGATCGGCTGCCCTGTAACCCCAACGTGGCCAACGGCGTGGCGCGTATCCACGGCTGCAAAATTTCGCAATTCAACACGGACGCAAAGGTGCTGGCACAGGCGCAGGTGGCCGCCTACCGCCGGTTCGGCTACGACAGCATCCGCATTTTCACCGACCTGTTCCCCTGGGCCGAGGCCATGGGCGCCACCGTCAAGTACCCGGACGACGACACCGCCGATTTGGACAAGCCCGCCATTTCGGATGTCAGCCAAATCGACACGCTGCGGCCGGCCGACCCCTATAAGGACGGCCGCCTGCCGGTGCAGCTGGACGCCATGAAATACCTGCTCGACGAGGTGAAAGGCGAAATCGGCTGCTCCTGCGGCGTGGTGGGCGCTTTTACAAACGCCTTTTTCCTGATGGGCGTGAACAAGACGCTGAGCATGCTGCGCAAGGACCCGGAATCGGTCCACCGTCTGTGCCGCATCTCGCTGGAGACCGTCAAGGCCTACGCGGCGGCGGCCATGGATATCGGCCTGACGCCCACCATCTCCGAACCGATGTCCTCCTGCACGGTCATCAGCCCCAAGGCCTTCCGCGAGTTTTCCCTGCCGTACCTGAAAGAGCTGGTGGACTTCATCAAAAGCCGCGGCAAGGGGGTTGTCATTCACGTCTGCGGCCAGACCAATAAAATCTGGGAGGATTTGGCCGGCCTGGGCATCGCCGGGCTGAGCATCGACAACGTGGCCAGCATTGCGGACTGCAAGCGTCTGGTGGGGCACAAGACCAAGATTCTGGGCAACGTGGACCCCGGCTCCATCATGTATTCCGGCACCCCCATGGACGTGCGTCTGAAGACCCTTGAGTGCATCCGCGACGGCTACGACAACCCCAAGGGATATGTCGTCATGTCCGGCTGCAGCCTGCCGGTAGAGACCCCGCTGGCCAACATCCAGACCATGATGGACACCGTGCGGGAAGTGGGATATCCGGTGTGCCCCGACAAGGTGCAGGACATGATTCAGGACTGCAGGAAAAAGATGGGCGCGTAAGAAAGGGGCGGAAGAAAAATGGCAACAAAAGAAGAACTGCTGGCCGAGCTTTCCCGCTGTGTGCTGGAAATGGAAGACGAAGAAGTGACCGAGGTGGCCCGGGCCTACGCGGCCGAGGGCTACGACCCGCTGGACGGCATACTGGGCGGTCTGGTGGACGGCATGAACAAGGCCTCTGACCTTTATGAGCAGGAGGAGTATTTTATCCCCGAGCTGCTGATCTGCTCCGAGGCCATGTACAACGGTCTCGACGTGCTGCGGCCGCTGCTGCCCAAGGACGAGACGGGCGGCAAGTGCAAGGTGGTCATCGGCGTCGTAAAGGGCGACACCCACGACATCGGCAAGAACCTGGTGAAGGTCATGCTGGAATCGGCCGGCTACGAGGTGATCGATCTGGGCCGCGACGTGCCGGTCGATCAATTCATCGAGACCGTCCGCCGGGAGGACGCCCGGGTGGTGGGCATGTCCACGCTGATGTCCACCTCGATGAACAACATGAAAAAGGTGATCGACGAGCTGAAAAAAGCCGGTCTGCGCGATAGGGTGCTGATCGTGGTGGGCGGCGCGCCCATTTCCTCGGCCTTTGCCGAAAAGATCGGCGCCGACGGCTATTCCGCCACGGCCACCGAGGCGGTCAAGCTGGTCGACCGCCTGCTGGCAGAGGCGTCCGCATGATGACGCCGGCCCAGCGACTTAGGGAGGCGGCCTGCGGGGCCGCCGTCGACCGGCCGCCCTGTATCTGCCCCGGCGGCATGATGAACATGGTGGTGGGCAGCATTATGGAGCGGGCCGACAGCTTCTGGCCGCAGGCCCATTCGGACCCGGAGAAAATGGCGGCCCTCACCCGGACCCTGTACGAGATGGGCGGGTTTGAAAACTACGGCGTGCCCTTCTGCATGACGGTGGAGGCCGAGGCCTTCGGCGCGCAGGTGGATTTGGGCGACCGCGAGGTGGAGCCGCATGTCATTGACTCGCCGATGACCTCCGCCGGAGAGGCCGGCGGCATGCCAGCCTTTGACGTGAGCCGGGGGCGGGCCGCCGTGGTGGTAGAGGCTATCCGACGGCTGAAGGCAAGGGGCGATCAGGTGCCGATTGTCGGCAATATCACAGGCCCCATGAGCGTGGCGGGGACGCTGGTGGACATGACCGCCCTGCTGATCGAGCTGCGGAAGCGGCCCGGGGACTGCCACCGGCTGCTGTCGGCCATTTCCGACGGCCTCATTCAGTACGGCCGGGCCATGGTCGAAGCCGGGGCGGACGTCATCTGCATCGCCGAGCCAAGCGGCACGGGGGAAATCCTGGGCGCCAAGCGCTTTGAAGAGTTTGTGCTGCCCTATCTGAACCGCATTCTGGACGCCATAGAGGTGCCTGTGAAAATCGTCCACATCTGCGGACGGCTGCGCAGCGTGTACCCGCTGCTGCAAAAGCTTCGCTGCCAGGTGTTCAGCTTTGACGCGCTGGTCAACCCGGCGGAAATCGGGCCGTACCTGACGGGCAAGGCGGTGATGGGCAACGTCAACACCCACGCCATCGGCACCATGTCCCCGGAAAAGGTGCGGCAGCTGACCCGGCTGGCCCGCCGTCAGGGCGTGGACATTCTGGCCCCCGCCTGCGGACTGCCGCTGACGACGCCGCTGGAAAACATCCGCGCCATGGTGCAGGCCGCCGGCGAAACGGGGGAAAGCCATGCCTGATGTGCTTTTGCCCCAGCTGAACCGGCGTATCGCCTGCGCCGCGGGCGAAAACCTGTACAAGCTGCTGGCGCGGGAGGGCCTGATGGAAGGCCCCTGCGGCGGCAAGGGCGTCTGCGGAAAATGCCGCGTGACCATCGCGGGCGAGGAGCGGCTTTCCTGCCTGATTACCGTGGAAGAGGACGTGGAAGTGCTGCTGCCCAAGGCCGCCACGGTCAGCAGCATCATATCGGACGGCTATATGAAGCCCTTTGAGCGCCAGCCGCAGGAGGGCTACGGCATTGCGGTGGACATCGGCACCACCACGGTGGTGGCCGCGCTGTACGACCTTTCCGACGGCCGGGAGCTGCGGGCGCTTTCCTGCCTCAACGGCCAAAAGGCCTTTGGACAGGATGTCATTTCCCGCATTCACTATGTCATGGAGGAAGAGCGGGGACTGGAGCAGATGCGGGACACCATCGCCGCCGATCTGCGCAGTCTGACCGCTCAGCTGCTCGAGCGCGAGTCCATCGCCCCGGAGCAGGTTCGCGCTATGGTGGTGGCGGGCAACACCACCATGATTCACCTGCTGGGCGGATACGACCCGGCCAGTCTGGCCAGTGCCCCGTACCTGCCCGCCTTTGCAGGGCCTTTGTACCTCGATTCGCAGAAGCTGGGCCTGCCCGTCCGGACGACGGTGGACTGCCTGCCGGCGGTGGCCTCTTACGTGGGGGGCGACATCACCGCGGGCATGATAGCCTGCGGCATTGACCGCCAGGGCCCGCTGACGCTCCTGCTCGACATCGGCACCAACGGCGAGATTGTGCTGGCCGGACAGGGAGGCCTTTACTGCTGCTCCTGCGCCGCCGGCCCGGCGCTCGAGGGCATGAACATCAGCTGCGGCATGCGGGCGGCCGAGGGCGCCATCGAGGCGGTTTCTCTGGAAAACGGCTGCGTCCGCTGCCGGACCATCGGCAGCGCCGCCCCCAAGGGGCTGTGCGGAAGCGGCCTGATCGCGGCCATCGCGGCCCTGCGTAAGGAGGGCGTCATCCGGCCCGACGGCCGATTTGCCGGGCATCCGCTGGTGACCCGGCGCGAGGCGGGCAAGTGCGTCATGCTGGACGAGGAGCAGGAGATTTACCTGAGCCAAAAGGATGTACGTCAGGTTCAGCTGGCCAAAGGCGCCATTCTTTCGGGCATTCTCACCCTGCTGGAAGCCTCCGGCCACACCCCGGCGGAGGTGGAGCGGGTGATTGTGGCGGGCCAGTTCGGCGCCCATCTGGCGGCGGCGGACCTGGTGGGCTGCGGCCTGCTGCCCGACACATGGGAAAGCATTGTGACCTATGCGGGCAACACCTCCAAATCGGGGGCCGCCATCTGCCTGCTTTCACCGCAGGAAGCCCGGCGGAGCGAAAGTCTGGCGCAGGATGCCCATTACATCGAGCTTTCCCTGCGGGAGGGCTATGAGGCGCTGTTTATCCGGTGCCTGCAATTTTAAAGGAGCCGATTCATGGACGCTTTTGCAAGGGTTGCGTGCAGCCCGGAAAATCAGGAAATGATCTCCTATGCGCTCATTCAGTCGCTGGGAATCCCGCCGGCCGGGCTTTACAGCCGGACGGAGCACATCCTAAAGCTGGCCGAAGCGGCCAGTCAGGCCCGCGGGTGGAAGGCGGTGCTGCTGCCCTTCTGCCACACGGTGGAGGCAAAGGCCATGGGGGCGCGGATCACGCCGGCGGACGAGACGGCCGGGCCGCGGCCGGGAGAATACGCAGTGACGCTGCCGGAGCAGGTGCCCTCGGTGGAGATCGCCGCCGACCCGGACGCTGCGCGTCTGCTCGAGGCCTGCGGTATGCTGCGGCAGGAGGGACGGCCGGTCATTTTCCAGCTCAGCGGCCCCATCTCCATCCTCAGCTGCCTGATGAACCTTTCCGGCCTGTTCAAATGCTGGCGCAAGGACCCCGAGGCGGTGGGAGAGTGTCTGGATCGGATTCGGCACATGCTGCGCGACTTCGGCGCGGCGCTGGCAAGGGCCGGGGTGGACTGCATCTCCTACGCCGACCCGGCGGGCAGCCCGGACATTCTGGGCCCCAAATACGGGGCGCTGCTGACGCGGCGCTTCACCAAGCCCCTGCTGGAGGAGCTGCTGGAGGTCTGCGGCGGCACAACCGCTCTGACGGTGTGCCCGCTGACGGCGGCGGCCCTTTCGCGGGAAGGCGTGCTGCACCCCGCCCGCGCGGGGGAGGGGAGGCTTGCGGCCGGCTGCATCAAGCGGGCCGGATACCCGGTGCAGCCCCGTTTTGTTTTAAAATAATTCCGGCGGCCTTCACGCGGGCGGCGTTTCCCCCGGCGGCGGCCAAAGGAAAAAAGAGTGGAGAGATGGAAAATGAAAAACCGCATCATTTCCGGAGTCTATTACCTGCTGACGGCAGCGCTGCTGGGCTTCGGCCCGCTGCACCTGTTCCCGGTGTGCCCGGTGACCGCCGAGAAAACCATGAAGTGCTGGTGGGCGGCGCAGGCCGAGGTGGCGGTGGCCGTCATTCTGGCCGTGGTCGGTCTGGCCGTGCTGCTGTGCCGCTCGGCGTCCGGGTGCCGCATGGCCAGCCTGTGCGCCGCGGCCGCCGGCCTTTCCGCCATTCTGATCCCCGCCAGGCTGATTGGCTACTGCATGAAGCCGGAAATGTCCTGCCGGATGCTGACCTTCCCCATCGTGTACGCGCTGGGCGCTGCGCTCATCCTGTTCAGCGCGGCGAACTTCCTGTACCTGAAAAAGCAGAAATAGGAAAGGCTTCGGAACATGGGGACGCTTTTTGAAGTCGCGAAACAGAACCTGACGCACAGGCGGACCCGCAGTCTGCTGATGATGTTTTTTGTCCTGCTGCTCTCGGGCACCTTCTTTGTCAGCACCCTGCTGATGGACAGCATGGAAAAGAGCATCGCGGTGACGCGGGACAGAATGGGCGCCGACGTCATTCTGGTTTCCAAGGAGTACAGCCAGGATTTGCAGACCGCCATGTTCAGCGGCGAGCCCTGCACTTTGTATCTCGGGAGAGACTGGGTGGAAAAAGCCGCCGCGCTCGAGGGCGCGGAGCGGGTGTCCAGCCAGATGTACATTGCCACGCTCGGCGCCGGCTGCTGCGATGTGTCGACGCAGCTCATCGCCTTTGACCCGGAGACCGACTTCATCATCAAGCCCTGGCTGGAGCGGGGCGAGCTGGAGCTGAAAACCGGAGAGGTGGTGGTGGGGAGCCGTCTGGTGGTAGAGCCCGGCGACCCCATCATGTTTTACGGCGCCCGGTTTACTGTGGCGGCCAAAATGGAAAAGACCGGCATGAGCTACGACAACTCGGTGTTCATGAGCTACGAGACCGCCCGGCAGCTTTCCCAGACCGAATCGGGCAAGAAGAACCTCAATCTGTCGGACTTCGACCAGATGACCTCGATGGTGATGATGACGGCGAAGGAGGGGACAAAGCCCGAGGAGCTGGTGCACGAGTTTTCCGGCCTGTATTACAAAGAGCCGGTGACGGCGGTGACGGCCAACCGCCTGGTCAGCGACGCGGCCCGGAATATCCGGCAGTTTTCGGTGTACAGCGTCCTTTTGACCGGGCTGCTGCTGGTGACGACCGTACTGGCGCTGATGACCATTTTCACCATCACGATCCACGAGCGCCTGTACGAGTTCGGCATTCTCGCCTCCATCGGGGCCACCCGGGGGCAAATTGTGGGGTGCATTGTGCTGGAAGCGCTGCTGATCAGCGCCGCCAGCGGGCTGATGGGCGCCGCGCTGGCCTGGGGCGGGGTGTTCCTGTTTCAGGACCTGCTGCGGGTGACGCTCAAAATCCCCTATCTGGACACGCCGCTCGGCACCTGCCTGCCCACGGCCGGAAAGTGTATGCTCATTGCGCTCGGAACGGGGCTTCTGGCCTCGGCCTGGGCCGCATGGCAGATCAGCCGCAAAGAGACTGACACACTGATAAGGGAGCAGGAATCATGCAGATAGTCATCAATCATCTGATAAAAGAATACCGGCAGAACGGCCGGCCCCTTCGCGCGGTGGATGACCTCTCTTTTTCCGTGGAAAAGGGGGAGTTCGTGTGCGTTATGGGCCATTCCGGCTGCGGAAAATCCACCCTGCTGAACATGATGACCGGTATGCTGCGGCCCACGGAGGG
>CAKUPI010000028.1 GCA_934675045.1 uncultured Eubacteriales bacterium | reverse complement strand
GAAATGCTTGAAAACGAAATACAGAATCAAGAAGATCAAGCGGAGAATGTTGATAGGTTTATCCGACAGGCAAAGAAGTACCTGTACTTGGAGAAGCTGACACCCACCATTTTGAACGATATGGTTAACGTCGTATATGTTCATGCACCGGACAAGTCCAGCGGACACAGAGTGCAAGATGTAGACATCAGCTACAATCACATCGGCATACTCCCTGCCAATTTACTCTATGACATTATGAACGGAAAAGCGGCATGATTACTCATGCCGCCTTCCCGAAAACAATATTATACTGTTTTATTGGACCGCCCCGAAAGGGGCGTTTTTTCTCTGCAAAGGGGACGCTTACTCGACGGTGACAGCGATGTTTGCCGGAATGTCGCTGGCAAAGATGATGTATCCGGCCTCCAGCTTTTCGGGCAGCGGGGCGCCGTCCTGGCTGCACCAGACCAGCTGCAGCTTGTCGTCAAGCACAAGGGCCCGGGCCGCGGCGGGCAGACTGAAGCGCACTCTGGAGCCGGCCGTGACCCTGTACTGGGCGTTGTACAGCTCGCCCGCCACGCAGACGTCGCCGCTGGCCAAAACGGGCACGGAGTCGGCGTCGACATAGCGGTAGCCGGTGATTTGCAGGTATTCCACGCCGGCCTTTTTGAGGATAAAGGGGGCGTAGCCGTCGCGCGAGCCCATGCCGGGCGCGTTGAGGAACATATCGGTGTCGTCATCGCCGCAGGAGGCGGCGGGAAGGTACCCGCAGGGGGCGCCGGCAGCGCCGGGCCGCGTAAAGGTCAAAACACCCTTGTCAAAGGGCTGCTCAACGAAAACGGCGTGGCCGCTGCCCTCGAAAACGTCGCGGCTCGGCATGTTGCACACCAGATACTTTTTGCCGAGACGGGCCTTCCAGCCCTCGCTCAGCTCGGGCAGAACGGGTGCCGTCTGGCAGAAGGGGCAGTCGTCGCCCAGCAGGGAGGTGATGAGATAGGTGACGCCCTCGTGCTCCTCAAACAGGCCGATGCCGCCTTTGTGGAAGAACTGCTCGCCGTCGTACTGCATGGCGGGCAGGCGGGGATGATCCTCCCACTGGCCGCCGCCGGCAAGGTTTTTCATTTTGAGGGTATCCTCTTCAAAGAAGGGCTTGAAAATGCCGTAGGCCGAATAGAAGATGCGGCCGGAAAGCCGGTCCTTCAGCGCCTGCGGAATGGCGACGGCCGTTTTGGCGGCGGGGGCGGGGGGCGTGATGTCGGCAATGCCCAGCTCTTTGAGGGCGATGGCGCACAGCTCGGCCAGAACGTCATAGACGGGGGCGGTAAAGTCGCGGGTGGCCGAAATAGAGGCCGACAGGCGGTAAGCGGGGCTGACCAGCAGCTCGCTGCTGAACTGGGTGGTTCCGCCGCCCTTGGCCAGCACGTTTTTGCCGAGGTCGCCGCCCGCCGAGGAGAAGGCGACGCTGTCCCAGCCGAGGCCGTAATTGGCCGAAAAGAGGTCCTTTTTCAGGAAGGTGGCGCCCTGCGGCTTGTGCATTTCCTCTACGCTTTGCTGGCTGAGAATGCCGTTTGGCTCGATGAAAAGATAACCGAAGCGGGCGCAGTCGGCCATGTCGGTGCGGATGGCGCCGGCGCCGACAACGCTGACCAGCTCGGGCTTCTGGCCGCGCACGGACATGAGACGGCGGCTGCCGATGGCGTGCAGCCCGACGCCGGTCGAGGTGACGCCCAGCGGGTCGAGAATGTGCAGCTTCAGAAAGTCGTAGTACTTCATGCCCGACATCTGTTCGACAAGGGCGGCGGCCAGCTCAAAGCCCTCGTTGCAGTAGACGGAAAAGGCGCCGGGCTCGGCCTTGAGCTTGCAGTCCTGCCAGTAGTCGAAGCTTTCGTCCAGACTGTCGCCGAAAATCCATTCGGGGCCGAAGCACTTGCGGTAGTTGGAGCCGGGCAGGCCGGAAGAATGGCACAGCGTCATGCGGACGGTGATTTTTTTGTAGCGCTCGTCGCGGGTTTTAAAGCGGGGCAGATACCGGTAGACCGGCGCGTCAAGCTCGACCAGACCGAGCTCCACCAGCTTCATGACGGCGGCGGCGCAGTACACCTTGGAAACCGAGCCGACGTTATACAGGTCGCCGACGTCGGCGGGCGTCCGATCCAGCCCGCGCGAGCCGGTACAGCACGAGGCGACAACCTCGCCGCCGATGACGATGGCGGCGCTGATGCCCGTCGCCTTTTCGCCGCAGTAGCCTTCGAGATGGGCGCGCAGCTTTTTGGCCAGCTCCGGATATTTTCCTCCGATATTCACAGTACACACTCCCTTTTTCTGTTGATGATTGGCAGAATACGACAATGAAACACTCTTATCATAGCAGACGGGTGGGGCAAAGTAAAGGAAAGCGGCGCTGAATGCCGTACAAAATTACCGCGACAGCAGCTCGTCGGCCAGCGCGTCTGCGAACAGGCGGGCCGAGGCGAGGGCTTCGGGCAGGCTGTTGCCCGAGGTTCCCACCTCCAGCAGCATGCTGCCCCGGGTCACATGCTGGTTGAAGCGCTCGTTGCGGATGGTGATGGGCCGCATGAGGCCGGGGCAGGCGGTGTTCAGCCTGTTTTGCAGCTTCATCTGAAAGGACAGGTTGTTTTTCCAGCCGCTGTGGACCAGTCCGCCGCCGTCGGTGCCGCACACAAACATGAGCTGGGCGAGGGTCTCGCCGTTTACCTCGGCCACCGTCTTGTACTTGACGCCGCTCTGCGTGACCATGGCGTCGCGGTGAACGTCGATGACCACCTTAATCGAGGGGTGGGCCTTGACGCGGGCGGTGATGTCGTCGAGCGCCCGGTTGTAAGAGCCGGAATAGGCCGGGCTGTCGTGCAGCAGGGTCGAGTGCAGCGTCTTGATGCCGCGCGCTTCGAGAACGCCGCAGATTTCCTCGCCGACCCGGACGACGTTATAGCGGCTGTCGGTCGTGCGGTCGGTGTCGGTCGGGGTGTAGGCATGCTGCGCGTCGGGCGTGTACGCCTCGCTGCCGTGGGTATGTACAATCAGCACCTGCACGTCGTCGCCCGACAGCCTGACGCCGTCTGCGGCCCCGAGCAGGGCGGGAATGTCGACGTCGTATTTCGAGCGGTTTTGAATGTAAACGGCGCCGCTGCCGGGGTAGCCGTCGTCCTTGCCGCCGATGGTTACGCTGGTGACATTGGCGGGCGGCAGCCCGGGGAAAAGCTCGGGCGGCGCGCTGTCCGCCGCGGCAATCTGGGCGGGTGGCGCGGAGCCGGGCGAAGGTGGCTGCGCATCGTCGCCGGCGGGGGCCGCGTCCTGCGCCGGCTCGTCCGAAAAAGAGGCGCCGGGCAGCGCCAAGGTCAGCAGAGCGCCGCCCAGCCGTTCGTTTTGCGCCGAGCGCGCGACAAAGGCCTCGAACTTGTCGGCGGCGCCCGTTCGTGTTACAATAACCGCTGCGGCAAAAATGCCGAAGGCCATTTGCGGCAAAATGCGCCAACGGCCGGCGGCGCGGCCCCTGCGGCCGCGGGAATGCCTGTGGTGCTGCATGTGTTTTCTCCCTCCCTTTCGGGAAAACCGGTGCTTTTGTCAAAAGGGCCGCCGGGAACCGGCGCAGCCGCTACCAAAAGCATATTCCCCCAAGGGGGCCGTTATGACAGGGAGAGAAACTGTTCCATCTCGGCGGCCGTCATATCGCCCTGCAAGGCCAGGTTGACGGCCCAGCCGATGACCTTGGCGCTTTTCTGCACCAGCGCATCGATGTCCTTCGGGGTGACGAGCAGGTTTTCGCGCTCGCGCAGCCGGGGGCCTTCGGGCAGCCGGGCGCCCGCCTGTTCAAGGGTGTCGGCCGTCAGCGTCAGCGCGTCGACGACGGTGGGAACCCCGACGGCGATGACCGGCACGCCGAGCGTCTGCCTGTCGAGCGCCATGCGGGAGTTGAGCGCGCCGCCGCCCGGCGTGATGCCGGTGTCGCTCAGCTGAAAGGTGCGGCACAGCCGTGAAACGCTGCGCGCCGCCAGCGCGTCGACGGCGATGACGGCCGCAGGGCGGACGCGCTGCACGACGCCGCGCACGATTTCCGCCGTTTCGATGCCGGTCAGCCCCAAAACCCCCGCTGAAAGCGCGCAGACGGGGCGCAGGCCCCGAAACTCGTCGGGCATCTGCTCGATGAGATGGCGCGTGACAATGACCTGCCGCATGCACAGAGGGCCGACGGCGTCGGGGGTGATGAAGCGGTTGCCCAGCCCGACGGCGAGAACGGGCCCCTCGGCCGGCAAAAGCGGCGCAAGCTCGCCCGACAGCGTTTGCGCCGTGGTCAGAACGCTGTCGGCGTCGCGCATCCACAGCTCGGGCAGCGCCACGGTGACATAGCAGCCGCGCGGCTTGCACAGCGCCAGCTCGCCCTCTTCGCTTTCAATGTCGATGCGGGTCACGTCGGCCATGCCCCGGCGGTATTCGCGGCAGGAAACGCCGTCGGGCAGGCGCGCGCCGTGCTGCGTGAGGTACTCGCGGGCCTCCAGCGCCAAATCGGTTCGTCCGGTAAACAGAAAAAGCCCTCCTTTTGACAGAATGAAAATATTTTCCGCCGTTCGGGGCGACTTTATGCAAAATACCGCTTGCATTTTGTGGTGGGTAATGATACAATAACCATTGCTGAAAAAATGTCTGTAAGGAGGTTGTGATTTTGCCGAACATCAAGTCTGCCAAAAAGCGCGTGTTGGTCAGCAGCCTGCGCAATGAGAAGAACCGTGCCGCCAAAACGGCTCTCAAGACCAAGATGAAAAAGTTCGACGCCGCTGTGGCCCAGAATGGCGCTGCGGGTGCGCAGGCTGCTTACAGAGAAGCGGTCGCCGGCGTGGACAAGGCCGCCGCAAAGGGCGTCTGGCATAAAAACAAAGCGGCTCGCAAAAAGAGCCAGCTTGCCAAAAAGCTCAACGCCGCTGAGTAATTTGCAATCAAAGAAGGACGGGAGAATCTCTCCCGTCCTTTTGTTTTGCGCCGAAGGGGGCCTTCACCCGCTTGTTTTGCGCCGAAGGGGGCTTTCAGCCGCCGGCGCGGGGCGCGTCCTCGCGAAACTCGCCGTCTGCGCCGATGGAAAGGCTGAGCGCGGCCTGCTCGTACTGCTGGCCGTAGCTGTCGCTGATGTACAGGGTGAGGGCAAAGCGGTCGCCCGGCTCAAGCGCGCATTTGCGCTCGATGGCGCCGCCCGTGGCGGTAAAGCGGAAGCCGGGCGCGAGCGCCGCCGCGGCCGAAACGGAGGAGGGCGGGTCGTCCAGCGGCTGCTCGGCGGAAAACTCCAGCGGTACGCTGTCCAGCACCTTGCCGTTGTGCGTCAGCTCGGCCCGTCCGGAAACCGGAACCAGGGGCGAAAGCCCCCACTTCTGGTAAAGCTCGGCGCCCTCGGCGGTCAGCGTGGCGCGCGGCGAGATGTGAAAGGTGACGGCCTTTTCGAGGTTAAAGCGCGTATAGCTCCCGTCAAACCGGGCAAAGACCTGAAGCTGCGACAGGCTGAGCAGGCCGGACAGCCGGTCAAGCTTCTCGGTGCGCTCCAGACCGTCGGGCGTGCGCAGCACCAGACGGATATCGACCTCGTCGCACAGCGGAAGCCGGCCTTCGGCGGTAAAGGCGCCGCCCGCGTCCCGCGTGCCGTCGACGGACAGCGGCTCAAAGCCGTCGCCGCTCAAGACAAAACGGGCTGTCGCGCCCTCCTGATATTCATAAGGAGTGGCCGAAAGCCAAAGGGTCATGTGCTTTTCCAGCGGGTCAAGGGCCGACACCCTGCAATCGACGTCCAGAAAGGAAGCGGCGTCTGTATCCTGCGGCTGCTGCAGCGCAGCGTAAAACCGGCTTTCCAAATCGGTGAGGGAGCCGCGCAGCGAGGAAAGGCTGTTTTGGTACTCCTGCCGCAGGCTGCTGAGCTGAAAGGAGACAAAGAGGCACACGGCGGTCAGCAGAGCCGCCATGCCCAGCCCCAAAGCGGTCAGCAGCCGCTTGTCGTGCGCGGCGGTCTGCGCCTCCGAGGCAGAGAGCAGGCGGCGCAGGCTTTCTTCGTCAAAGGGGGCCGGAGCGCCGGACGGCGGCGAGTCCTCGGGGGGTGTCAGCCCCAAAAGCGCGTCGAGACGAACGGAAAAAAGCCGCGCCATTTCCGTCAGCTTTTCCAGCTCGGGCAGGGCGGCGCCCGACTCCCATTTGCTGACGGCCTGACGTGACACGCCCAGCTTTTCGGCAAGGGCCTCCTGACTCAGACCGGCCTGCCGGCGCAGCTGTTGGATGTTTTCGTGTAGTTTCATGGGCTTCACTCCTTTACTCCCATGTTAGCCAAAAAAGTGGGCGGCGGGCTACCAACCGGGGGTTGTTTTTTGTCAACCAGCGGTTGCATCCCTTTGTATTGTAGCGAAAAACGCGAAAAAAGCAAAGGATTTTGGAGGCGGCGGCGGGTTTTTGCACATTGCGGGTCACTTTGAACGTCATTCTATTTGCAAATGAAAAACCTTTGTGTTAGAGTAATAGAATGAAAGCACAGGAAGTTTTTTGACGGAGATTGTGATTTCGAAAAAAATTGCGGCATGTACCTCTCTTTTTTTATGCGGAAGGGAATTGCGTGTGTGCATGAAAAGCGGCGGCTGCCGCGTGCCAGGCCTTCGGACGCCGGCCGGCCGCCGGGCAGAGGGAGAAAGCACAAAAGACGGAAAGGGAGAATATATGGCAGGACAGCTGAAAGGTTTATTCGGTACCCTTGATATGACGCAGGGAAGCCCGTGGTCAAAGCTGATTCGTTTTTCGGTGCCGCTGCTCGTCGGCAACTTTGCGCAGCAGCTGTACAACACCGTCGATTCCATTATCGTCGGCAAATACGTCGGCGACGGCGCACTGGCCGCCGTCGGGGCCAGCGGACCGCTGCTCAACCTGCTGCTGGTGCTGTTTATCGGCATCTCGACGGGAGCCAACATCATGGTGGCGCAGTACTTCGGCGCCAAAGAGCGGCAGCACCTGTCCAAAACGGTGGGCAGCACCATTACGCTGACCTTTCTGTGCGGCGCTGTGCTCATGGTGGTCGGGCCACTCATCGTCCGGCCCTTTTTGCATCTGGTCGGCACGCCGGAGGACATTCTCGGCATGACGGCCGACTATCTGACCATCATCTTTCTCGGCACCCTTGGCATGGCCTATTACAACATTCTGGCCGGCGTGCTGCGCGGAATGGGCGATTCCATCATGCCGCTCATTTTTCTGCTGACGGCGTGCTGCATTAACGTGGTGCTGGATTTGGTCTTTGTCGCCGTTTTTGACTGGGGCGTCGCCGGTGCGGCGTGGGCGACCATCGCCGCGCAGCTGATTTCGGCCGCTTTGTGCCTGATGCGCGTGGCGCGGATGCGCGACATGCTCGACCTCAACCGCCAGACGCTGCGGCTCGACAAGCGGTACGTCATGCAGCTGGCCAGGCTCGGCCTGCCGTCGGGCGCGTCGCAGGCCATTTTTTCGACGGCGGCCATTTTGGTGCAGAACCTGACCAACACCTTCGGCACCCTTTTCATCGCCTGCAACACCGTTGTCATGCGCGTTGACGGCTTCGTCATCATGCCCTGCTTCACCTTCGGCAACGCCATGACCTCGTATGTCGGGCAGAACATCGGCGCCGGGCGGCTGGACCGCGTGCGCGAGGGCACCCGGGCGGGCATCAAGCTGGCGATGGGCGTTTCCGCCGTGCTGGTGCTGTGCATTCTCTTCTTCGGCAAAAACCTGATGCACATGTTTACCGAAACGGCCGAGCTGGTTGCCATGGGCACGCATATGATGCGTATTCTGGCGCTGGGCTACATCGCCATGTCCGTCACGCAGACGCTGTCGGGCGCCATGCGCGGCGCCGGGGACACGGTCACCCCCATGTGGATTTCCATCATCGTCACCGTCATCATCCGCATGCCGCTGGCGTACGGGCTGGCCTACCTGACCCGCACGCCGGAAAACCCCACCGGCGCCTGCGAAAGCGTGTACTACTCGCTGCTCATCGCATGGATCATCGGCGCGGTGCTCAACACCGTTTTGTACAAAAAGGGCGTGTGGAAAAAGCGGGCGCGTCTGGCGCAGTAAACGCGCGGCCCCTTTCGGCGGAAAACAGACGGCACACAGAAAGCGGCGGCCCGGAGGGGCCTGCACAATACAAAAAGGCGGCGAGCCGCAGGATCGCCGCCTTTTCAGCGTCGTGATAGAGGTCAGAGCGCGGCCAGCGCATCAAGAAGGGCGGTGGCCTGCGACTCGGGCAGAAGGCAGATGTCGCCATCCTGCCCCAGACGGGCGTAATAATCGCCGTTTTCGTTTTGCGCGCCGAGGAGCAGCAGGGCAGAGGAGCCATCGGAATAGGAAACGCCCAGCGACAGTGCAGGGGCGTCCAGCCCGCATTCGGCCAGTTTGGCGCCGTCGGGCCGATAGGCGTACAGCGAGTCAAAGGCAAGGTCCAGCCAGGCGGTGCGCAGCGCCTTGACCGCGTCCGACATGTCCTCGGCCAGCCCGGACAGGGTGCGGGGGGCGCCGGCCAGCGTGCCCTCCAGCTCGAGCGCGTCGAAGGTGGCGCCCACGGTGACGATGGCGGGCAGCGCGTACAGGGCATACACGTCTTTGAGCTGCTGCGGCAGGGAGGCCGAGATGGTGTAAATCGCCTCTTCGCCGCCGCGCATGGCGTAGTAGCTGCCGTCGCTGGCCATGCTGCCGATGAGAACGGTCACCTCGTCGCCCGCGGCGTTTTTGGCCGAGACATAGCTGGCCGGGCTGTCGAGGCCGTAGGCGGAAAGGTCCTCGCCGCCCTCAAGCTGCCGCAGGGCGGTCAGGTTCTTCATGGAGACGGCGATGAGCGACAAATCGCTCTGCGACAGAGGGAAATCGGGGTCACTGTCGTACACCCAGCGGCTGCCGTCGCTGGTGAAGGAAAAGACACCCGAGCTGTTGCTGTACGTGAGGGAATTGGCCTCTTCGATCTGGCTGAGGTAAATGACGCTGCTCTGCGCGCTGCCCTCGGCCTTTTCGGCCTTTCGGGCGTCCAGAAAGCGCAGCAGCCCGTAAAGGGCGCAGCACAGGAGCAGCGCGGCCAGCAGAATGAGCAGCAGGCGGTTCTTTTTCTTCATTTACAGTTTCCTCCGCTTGAGCCAGAAAACCAGACCGCCGATCAGGCAGACGAGCGGAATGACGGCGATGTAGAGAATGCTCCACGTCGAGGCCGAGGCGATGGTGTTGTAGGTCGTTTCGAGGCTCTTGGCCGGAATGGAAATGGTGGACATGTCGTCAAAGTTGTCGGTGACGGCGTTCATGAAGATGTTGAGGTTGACGAGGTTGGAGAAGTTGCTCAGCAGATACTCGTCGATGAGCGTGGGGCAGGCGATGACGGTCAGACGGCCGGCGCCCGCCTCGTCAGACTCGGTGCTGGTGGCGGCCATGTAATAGCGGCCCTCGGTCATGTCGCCGTTTTCCTGCACGGCAAAGGCCTTTCCCGAGGTGTAGAGGAAGTACTGCACCGTCAGGCTGTCGCGCTTGCTGTCCAGCGTTTGCAGGCCGCGCGCGTTGGCGACGAGCGCCAGCGAGTTCTGCGGGAGCGGCGCGATGATGGAGTGGCCGGTGGCCAGCATGGGGAAGATGTTGTACATGTTGTCCTGATAGTAGCGCTCGCCGTCGGCAATGTAGCCGTCGACATAGGCGAGGCCGAAGCTTTCGAGCAGGCCGTTGACGTTGGGCAGGTCGGTGCGGTCGCACAGCAGCATGACCTTGCCGCCCTTTTCCATATAGTCCTCGAGCAGCTTGCACTCCTGCGCGTCAAAGTCCATGGTGGGCAGGTAGCTGATGACAAGGTCGCAGTCGTCGGGAACGGCCCCGTTCATCAGCAGGCTGAACGAATCGAGCACGAGATTCTGCTTGGAAACGGCGTCCTGAACGATGGAGGGCAGGTCGCTTTCGCCGTGTCCGGTCATCGCGTACACCGTGTGCTGCACGGCGTTGGTCACCTGATCGACGGCGCTGGTCACCTGGCCCTCGGCGTCAAAGGCGGTCTCGACAATCTGCCCCGACTGGTAGTAGTAGTTGAGGTCGATGCTCACCATGTTGTAGATGGGCAGAATGCTCTTTTTGTCGGTCTCTTCGCACAAAACGACAAGGTTGTTGGCCTTGGTTTCATAGGTTTCAAGGGCCGAGGGGTAAAGCACCGGATCAACGTATTCTAGCGCGACATGGGGCGATGCGGCGGCGTAGTTGCTCAAAAACTTGGCAATACGGCCGTCGATACTGCCCTCTTCGGCCAGCACAATGAGCTTTACGTCCTTGTCAAGGCCGGACAGAAACTCCTTGGAGGTGTCGGTCAGGCTGTACAGCCGGGTGTCGGAAATGTCAAACTCCCGCAGCGAGCCGGGCAGCTGGGCCACCACAAGGTTCAAAACAACGACAATGGCGACGACCAAAACCGAAAGCCCGACGGCATAGGTGCCGTGCCGCGAGGAGGCGCTTGCTTTTTTTCTGTTCATGTTCCTTTTCCTCCTCTCAGCTCCAGCGGCGCTTTTGCAGCGTCTGCACGGTTAAAAAGATAAACACAAAGGCAACAGAGAGATACAGCACCAGACCGCCCAGGTCAAAAACGCTGTAACGCGCAAAGTTGCTGAAAACCTCGCGCAGCGAAAAGACGCCCAGCATGGCGGGGAAGGTGCCGGCCAGCGCCGTGCTGCGGGTCAGGTAAAGGACAAAGACCGCACCGGCTCCGGCAACGCCCAGACCGGCGGTCAGAAGGGCGCTGTGGGTCATGTTCCACAAAAGGGCGCACAGCAGGACGGTCAGCCCCAAAAAGCCGACGAGCGAGGCGAAGGCCGTCGTCGGCACGTAGCCGACAACGCTGGGCCACAGGTAAATGGCAAAGAGCACGCCAAAGGTGCAGACGCTGGCAATGACCTGGCTTTCGGTCAGCGACGAGATAAACATGCCGATGGCGATAAAGGCGCATCCGAGCAGGAAAAAGGCCAGCAGCGAGGTGTAATCGGACAGGGGATAGCCGGTGCCGTTGGCCATGATGATGGCCGGGCAGAGGCAGAAGAGAAGCACGGGAATGGCAAAGACCGTCACCATGGCGAGGTATTTGCCCATGACAATGCCGGTCAGCGAGACGGGCGAGGTCAGCAGAAGCTGGTCGGTGCGGCTGCGCTTTTCGTCGGCCAGACAGCGCATGGTCAGCACCGGAATGGCAAACATGAAAACGGGCAGCGTGCTGGACAGGGCTTCGGAAAAGCGGGGATAACCGCCGAACAGGTTGATGGCCATAAAGTAAATGCCGGTAAAGGCGGTGATGACGGCGATGAAGAGATAACCGGTCATCGAGGTGAAATAAGAGCGCAGTTCGCGCTTGTAAATGGCTTTCACTGGGCGTTCTCCTCGCTTTCATCGGTGGATTGCGGCTGCTCGCCGTCCGGCCCGGACGGCGGCGCGTCCTCGGCCGAAGCCCCGTCCGGCTGCTCGACCGGCTGTTCGGCCTGCTGGGTCAGCTCAAGGAAGATCTGCTCAAGCGAGAAGTTGGTGGGCCTGAGCATCAGAAGGGGAGTTTTGGCCTTGGCAAAGGCAAAGAAGAGGTCCTCGCGCACGTCGCAGCCGTCGCAGGCGGTGACGGTCAGCGAAAGGCAGCCCTCCTGCCCGGGCGCGGGGACAAGCTCGTAATGCTCGATGTTGGGCGTCGAGGCGACGGCCTGCTCGACCTCGCTCATGCCGCCGCGCACCAGCATTTCGACGGCGCCGGCGCGCTGCATGTGCTTTTCAAGGTTCTCCGGCGTGTCGCTGACCAGCAGCTTGCCGTGGTGGATGATGAGCACCTGATCGCAGACCTCCTGTACCTCGGACAGGATGTGCGAGCTTAAAATGATGGTGTGCTCCTCGGACAGCTCGCGGATGAGGTCGCGGATTTCAATGATCTGCTTGGGGTCAAGGCCGACCGTCGGCTCGTCGAGAATGAGCACCTCAGGGAAGCCGAGCACGGCCTGCGCCAGTCCGACGCGCTGCCGGTAGCCCTTGGACAGGTTTTTGATGAGCCGCCCGGTGACGTCGTTTAAATGGGTCATGCCGACGGCGCGTTCAATTTGCTGCGCGCGCTCTTTTTTGGCAATGCCCTTGAGCTCGGCGGCAAAATCGAGGTATTCGCGCACCGTCATGTCGAGATAGAGCGGGGGCTGCTCGGGCAGATAGCCGATGCACTTTTTTGCTTTTTCCGGCTCTTCGAGAATGTTGTGGCCATTGATAATGACCTCGCCCTCCGTCGCGCCCAGATAGCCTGTCATGATGTTCATGGTCGTCGACTTCCCGGCGCCGTTGGGCCCGAGAAAGCCGTAAACCTGACCCTTTTCCACGGTGAAGCTCAGATGATCGACGGCGTTGCGGCTGCCATATCGCTTTACAAGATCCCGCACTTCAATCAAAGGGTTCGCCCTCCTTGCTTTTCTTCAAATTAACGGCACCGGCTTTGCGGTGCCGGCCGAACGGGTAAAGCGCCTTCCCCCTTGAAGGAATGCAAACGCTTATGCATTAGGATAGTGCATAAATTTTACACAGTTGTAGAACAAATGTAAACAATATGTAAACAGGAAGATTTTGCGGAAATTTTCAAGGTGATTTTCGCCGTTTTGCGTCTTTTTGCGGCCTCAAAAAACCGTCCGGCGCCGCCGGGGGCGCCCCAAAAGAAAAAAGTGAAAAAAAGACTTGCAAAATGGCGGCGGTTGTGGTAATATACTTTTTGCACGGCGTAACCGGGTGTGGCGCAGATTGGTAGCGCGCTTGACTGGGGGTCAAGAGGCCGCAGGTTCAAGTCCTGTCACTCGGACCATGCGGAGTGTCCTTATAGGATTTGAGTATCCTGTAACGGACACTCCGTATTTTTGTTTTCTGCAAAATTTATACTGCAATCTGTGCCGGGGCGTAGCTGACAGCTACGCCTTTTCTCGTTTCCAT
>CAKUPI010000027.1 GCA_934675045.1 uncultured Eubacteriales bacterium | reverse complement strand
TTTCATACTTCCCGTCCTGCCGCGCCATTTTCCGCGCAGGGCGAATGCCCTGCGCATGGCGCGCGGAGCGACGGCACAGGGCACTTTTGCAGGTTTTTGTCAGCGGTGAAGGCGGCGCGGAAGATCGCGCAGTCCGGCCGCGGCCGGGCGGAGCTGGTTCCGCGCCTATCCGGCTTCAAGGCGGTTTTTGGTGCTTTTTGCCGCGACAAAAAGCACAGGCGCTTTTGCACCCGCCGGCGCGGCGAAGGCGAATCCGGCGCATTAGTGCACTTACTCGAGCGTTACTATCGTAACACCATCTTCGCTTTTGCCCCACAAAATCCGCGATTTTGCGGGGACCCCGTTTATTCATACTCGCCCGGTCGGCAAAGCCTCCCGGCTCGGACGCCGGCACCCGCCGGCGCGGCGAAGGCGAATCCGGCGCATTAGTGCACTTACTCGAGCGTTACTATCGTAACTCCATCCTCGCCTTCGCCGTAGACCCCAAGGCGATAGCTCCGCACCTGCGGCATGCCCTTCAGCGCCGACTGCACGGCACGGCGCAAAACACCCGTACCCTTGCCGTGAATGATGGTCACCGCCGACAGGTGCATCCGGACGGCGCCGTCGATAAACCGCTCCAGCTCCATCACGGCCTCGTCGGCCGTCTGCCCGCGCAGGTCCAGACTGGCCCCCTGCCCCTCGGGCCGGGCCACGCGCGCCCCTCCCGTGCTCTTGGGCGCCTGCGGCTTTTGCGGCTTTGCTTCCCCGATAAACTGCACCTCATCCGGCTTGACGGTGATTTTCATAATTCCCGCCTGCACCCGGACGCTCCCACCCGGCGCGGGCGTTTCCAAAACGGTGGCGCGGGTCTTGGTGGCCAGCAGCTCCACGGTATCGCCCGCACGCAGCGGACGCGGGGGCGGAATGGCCTTTTTGCGCGCCTTTTCCAGCGTGGTCCGGCGCTCTGCCTCGGAAATCTCTCCGCGGAACGCCGCCCGCGCGGCGGCGAGGTTGGGGTCCTTGCCGTCCTCGGCCTGCTGCCGCAGCTTTTTCGCCTCGGTCAGCACATACTCCGAGGTGGCGCGGGCATTGTTCAAAATCTCCTGCGCCTTGAGCTTGGCGTCCATAATCAGCTTTTCGCGCTCGCCCTCCAGCGTGCTCAGCCGTTCGCGGGCCGTGCGTTCGGCCTCGGCCGCCTGCTCGCGGTCGCGTTCGGCGGCCTTCAGCCGGCTTTCGAGGGCCTGCCGCTTTTCTTCAAGCTGCGAAATGACCTCTTCAAAGCGCTTGCTCTCGGCGTTGATGCGGCTGCCGGCGCTTTCGATGACGGCGGCGTCCAGCCCGAGCTTGGAGGCGATGGCAAAGGCGTTGGACTTGCCGGGAATGCCGAAAACCAGCCTGTATGTGGGGCGCAGCGTCTGCACGTCAAACTCGCACGAAGCGTTTTCCACGCCCCGTGTTTCCAGCGCGTACATTTTCAGCTCGGCATAGTGGGTCGTCGCAATGACGCAGCTGCCGCGGCGGCGCAGCTCTTCGATGATGGCCATGGCCAGCGCCGCGCCCTCGACGGGGTCGGTGCCGGCGCCCAGCTCGTCGAGCAGCACGAGCGAGCCGCCGTCGGCGTGCCGCAGAATGTCGACAATGTTGGTCATGTGCGAGGAGAAGGTGGACAGCGACTGCTCGATGCTCTGCTCGTCGCCGATGTCGGCCAGAATGGAGGTGCGCACACGGATGACGCTGTCCTCTCCGGCGGGGATTTGCAGGCCGCACTGGGCCATGGCCGTCAAAAGCCCGACCGTTTTGATGCTGACCGTCTTGCCGCCCGTATTGGGCCCGGTGATGATGACGGTGTCGCATTTTCCGCCCACCTCAAAGTCAATGGGCACCGCCTTTTCATAGGGCAGAAGGGGGTGCCGCGCGCGGTGCAGCAGCGTTTTGCCGCTGTCGGACAAGCGCGGGCGCAGCGCCTTCATTTTATAGGCCAGCCTGCCGCGCGCAAAGATAAAATCAAGGGCGCACAGCGTGTCGTAATCGCGCTGCATCGCAGCGGCGCAGCCGGCCACCTCGGCCGACAGTCCGGCCAGAATCCGCTCGATTTCGTGCTGCTCCTTGCCCGCCAGCACGCGGATGGAGTTGTTGAGGTTGACGACGGCGGCCGGCTCGACAAAGAGGGTGGCGCCGCTCGACGACACATCGTGGACCAGCCCGCCGAAGGCCGAGCGGTACTCCGCCTTGACCGGCACGACGTAGCGGCCCGAGCGGATGGTGACCAGGCTGTCCTGCAGCATTTTCTGATAGGTAGGCGACGAGGTGATGCGGTTGAGCGTCTCGCGCACGCGCGCGGAGGCGACGCGCATCTGCCGCCGGATGTCGCTGAGTTCCGGGCTGGCCGAGTCGGCGATTTCCTCTTCAGAAAGGATGGACGCCGTGATTTTTTCCTCCAGATACTTGTTGCCCGACAGCGCGGCAAACAGCTCGTCGATGGAGGTTTTGCGGTCGCGGTGGTTTTCAAGATACCCGCGGGTGACGCGGGCCGTGTGCAGCAGCCGCGCCACGGCCAGAAGCTCGGCGGGGTTGAGCACGCCCCCCATATCGGCGCGCGACAGCGCCCCGGACAGGTCCTTGACTCCGCCAAAGGACGGGCTGCCGTACAGCCCCATCAGGGCGACGGCGTCGGCGCACTGCTCCTGCAGCAGCTCGCAGCGGCTGAGCGAGGTCTCGGGCTGCAGCGCGAGCGCGCGCTCGCGGGCAAGGTCGGTCTGCGTCTCCCCGGCCAGCAGCTCAAGCACCTTGAAAAGCTCCAGCGTGCGCAGGGATTTTTCCTGTAAGTTCATGGCAGTTCTCCTAAATTGCGATAAAAGTCCAGCGTTGAAAAGCCGCGCTCCAGGCGCGACAGCAAATATTTTTCCGTAAAATCGCAGAGCAGAGCGCGGCTCTCCCCCGCGAGCGAAAAGGCCAGGATACGCTTCAGGCCGCAGCCCAGTATGTACCGCGCGCACGCCAGCGCGGGTTCGTCCAGCGCGCGGCGCAGCGTCGGATCGTCGGGCGCGTACCCGCACAGCGCGGCGTAGCGCAGCTCGAAGGCGGCCTTGACCTTCCAGCGCTCGCCCACCCCCTGCGACAGGGCGTACAGGCTGTTGAGCGCCAGACGCATGACGTCCGGATGCAGCGGCGCGCCCTCGGCCTCGGTGCCCAGCACCTCGGCCAGATAGGCCGCCAATGCGGCGCCGTCCAAATCGCGGCGCAGGCCGGCGAACTGCTCGCGCGTCTCCGCCTCGTCCAGACGGTAGCGGCCGTTGTATGCAAAAAGGGTCATCTCGGAATAGGCAAAAAGCTGCACCGCCGGCAAAAGCCGGCTTCCGCGCCGCCGCGCGCCGCGGGCGCTGACCGTCAGCCTGCCCAGCCGATCGGTTAAAACGGTCAGAATCTTGTCGCTATCCCTGTAATCCACCGAGCGTATCACCAGCCCGTTTACGACGGTGTGCATCGGCCAGCGCCTCCCTCGTCACTCCCGCGGCTCCCGCCCTGCGCTCCCGCGCCTTGTAATAGCAGTACGCCTGCGGCAGACCGGTTTTTTCAAAAAGCTCCCACGCCGTGTCTTTCATCGCCCTCACCTCGGCCTTAGTGTCGGCCGCGGCGGGCGGCGCTAACCGAAAGAAATAAAGACAAAGCTGGAAAAAACTTTTACGGCTCTTCGGCCAGTCCCATGTTGCGGATCTGGTTGGGGTTGTTCCGCCAGTCCTCCTTGACCTTGACCCACAGCTCCAAAAAGACCTTGGTATCGAGAAACTGCTCAAGCTCGGTGCGGGCGGCGGCGCCTACTTTTTTGAGCATGGCGCCCTGTTTGCCGATGATAATGCCCTTGTGGCTGCGGCGCTCGCAGTAAATGACGGCGCCTATCTCCATCAGCCCGTCGCCGCGCTCGGAATAGCGCTCGATCTCGATGGCGATGCCGTGCGGCACCTCCTTGTCGAGCAGCATGAGCAGCTTTTCGCGAATGATTTCGGCCACCAGCTGCCGCTCGGGCTGGTCGGACACCATGCCGTCGGGGAAGAGCTGCGGCGAGGGCTGGCACTGTTTTTTCATTTCGTCCAGCAGAATGTCAAGCCCCTCGCCCCTTGACGCGGCGACGGGCACGACGGCCGCAAAGGGACAGGCCTGCTGATAGGCGGCGATGACCTCGAGCAGCGCCTCTTTTTTGACGGTGTCGATTTTGTTGATGACCAGAATGGCCGGCAGGCGGTACTCGCGGATTTTGTCGATGAGCAGCTGCTCGGGAATCCCGATGCGGGGCACCGGCTCGACGACCAGCACGACGGTGTCGACGTCGACCACCGTCTCGTTGACGACGCGGACCATGGTTTCCCCCAGCCGGGTTTTGGGCTTGTGCAGCCCCGGCGTGTCGACAAAAATCAGCTGGCAGTCGCCCGAGTTGAGCACGCCGGTGATGCGGGTTCTTGTCGTCTGCGGCTTGTTGGACACAATGGCCACCTTGGCGCCGCACAAAGCGTTGGTCAGGGTGCTTTTTCCCACATTGGGCCGGCCCACAATGGAAAAAATGCCTGCGTTTTTGATATTTTCCATATCGTTTACTCCTCGCGTTTCAATCCCATCGCCGCCAGCGCCTCTTCTTCGCGCCGGCGCATGGCGGCCTTTTCCGGCCCCTCGTCCATATGATCGTAGCCCAGAAGGTGCAGCAGGGAATGCACCGTCAGATAAGCGCATTCGCGCTCGGGCGAATGGCCGTATTCCTCGGCCTGCGCGCGGGCGCGCTCCAGCGAAATGAGCACGTCGCCCAGAAAAAGCCCCCCCGTCTCGGGGTCTCTGTCCTCCTCGGCGCAGCCATCATATCTTCCCTGCACAAACTCGAGCATGGGAAAGGACAAAACGTCGGTGGCCCGGTCGACCTGCCGCGTTTCGCGGTTGACCTCGCGGATTGCCGCGTCGTCGGTCAGCGTCACGTCGACAAAGGCCTCAAACGGATAGTCAAAAAGCTGAAAGGCGGCGCGCGCCGCGTCGGCGATCAGCCGTTCCGCCTGCGGATTCTCCTCTTCAAGCTCGCTGTAAACGGCGACGTTGAGCATGTCCATTCCCCCTGTTTTTCCGCGCAAAGGCGCACTTTCTGTACTATTATACTCTGAAGCGCCGCCAATTACAATGGATTTTTCGCGCGGCGCGGGACGCAAAAAGGCGGACGATGCTCCTCATCGCCCGCCCTGCTTCACGGTTTTTTGGTTTTCTTTCCCGATATCGGACGGCGCGAGGCGTTTTTCCCGCCCGCCGCCTGCTCCTCGTAGGTCTCAAACGCCTTGACAATCTGCCCCACCAGCTTGTGCCGGACGACGTCGCGGCCCGTCAGCTCGACCACCGAGATGCCCTCGATGTCTTTCAGCAGCTCGGCACACTTTTTCAGCCCCGACTCGCTGCCGGCCGGCAGGTCGATCTGCGTGACGTCGCCGGTCAGGATCATGCGCGAGCCCTCGCCCAGACGGGTCAGGATCATCTTGAGCGACGTCATGACCAGGTTCTGACATTCGTCGACGATGATGCCGGCGTTTTTGAGCGTGCGGCCGCGCATATAGGCCAGCGGCGCCACCTCGATGGTGCGGTTTTCCACGTATTTCTGCACCGTGTCGTGCCCGAGCAGCTCATCGAGCGCGTCGTACAGCGGACGCAGGTAGGGGTCGACCTTGTTTTGCAGGTCGCCGGGCAGAAAGCCCAGCTTTTCGCCCGCCTCGACGGCAGGACGGCACATGATGATCTTGTCGATCTCCTTGCGCTTGAGCATGGCGACCACGGCGGCGACGGCGAGGTAGGTTTTGCCGGTGCCCGCCGGGCCGATGCAGATGGACACCGTGCTGGCCCTGATGGCGTCGAAATACCGGCGCTGGCCGATGGTGCGGCACTTGATGGGGGCGCCGCGGTGCGTAATGACCACAGTGTCCTTCATGGCGGCGATGGCCGCCTCGCTGTCGCCGGTGCGCACCAGATCGAGGACGCGCAAAACGGTAAACTCGTCGATGTACTCTCCCGCGTGCCGCATGATGCCGAGCGTCTTGAGCGCTTCGGCCGCCAAAAGCACGTTTTCCTGCGATTCGCCCTTGATTTCCACCGTGCCGTCGCGCGTCAGAACGGCGACCTGCAAATGGTTTTCAATGGCCTTGAGGTTGACGTCTCCCACGCCGAAAACATCCTGCAAAATGGCGATATCCAGTTCCATGGTTGTCGTATGCAAAAAGCTTTCCTCGCTTCCGTATACCCCTCTGTCCCGTGCTTACGGCTGCCCGCCGGAAGCGCCCAGCGGCACCTGAACGCCGCAGCGCTCCAGACACTCGGCCCGCAGCGCGGCCAGCCAGAAGCCCTCCCGCTTTTCAAAGCGGTAATCCAGCTCGGTCACCGCCGCCCCGGCCGCCTGCCGCCGCAGCATGTCGCGCAGCCGGCCGTGCAGCGTTTCGGCGCATTTTTCCTCGCTCAGCTCCAGCGGGCACCGCTCAAGCTCGGTATAGGTTTCCGTCACCAGCGCCAGCGGAAAGAGCAGGTTTTCCGACACGGACAGGGATTTTTTCTCTACCTTTTTATCATAGCACGCAAAAGGCGCACTTTCAACAAAATATAGATTGAATCTTTTTGCGCCGATTATCAGCGCCCGGCGCGTCTTTTTCGCGCCGGTTTCGCGCGCGCCGTCAATGCGTTCGCTCAAAGCCAGCCGGACGGTGCGCCACGTGCGCACCGTCGCCTCGGCGTCGGCGTGTACCAGCCGCACTTCCCCCTGCTGGCTCACCATGCTCCCGCCGGCCAGAAGGTCCCCGACGGCCACCGTTTTGCCGACCTCGGCCGCCGCCGCGCCGTTTCGGACGATGAGGCGCGCAATGACGCCCGGCCGGTCGGCGACGACGTCGCAGGGGGTGCTGACGTCGACCGGCTCGCGCTCTGTCCCCCGCTCGCGCACGATGACCTGCGCATGGCTGCCCCGCAGGTTGACGGCGAGATAGGACAGCCGGCCGCTCTGCCGCAGCAGGTTGTTGCGCAGCTTTGCCGTATCGATGCCCGCCGTGCGCGCGCCGACGCGCAGGCCGTTCTGCTCCAGCAGCATCATCACCTCGGCCTGCGTCACGCTTTCGCAGCCCTCGATGCCGATGGTCCACACAAACCCGGACAGCACATACAGAAAAACCGCGCACAGCACCGCCCCTGTCAGAAGGGCGCGCCGCCTGCGAAGCCGCCGCCCGTAAAAGGGCGCGCCCCGTTTTTCCACGACGTGAATCCGGCACATGCACCGCCGCGCAAAGGGGCGCAGGGCAAAAAAGCCGCCGATGCGCACGCTGGCCTCGAGGCAGTCGCCGGCGGTGCGGCGCACGCCCCAAAAATCGATGCCGTTGGCGGCGCAGATGTTGAAAAACCGCTCCACGCCGGCGCCGCGCACCTCGATGCGCACGCTGCCGCGCAGAAAGTTGACACCTTGTATCAGCATCGGCTCCCCCCTATCGCTGCATCTCGATCGACGCAATGCGTCCGGTCACCGCGATTTCGCTTTGCGTCATGGCTTGCAGCTGCAGGTTGACGCCGGTAATGCGCAGCGACATGTCCCGGGCGGCGACGCGGATACATTCGCCGCTGTATTCCAAAATGCCGTGGTGGCGCTCGATGAGCAGCCTGCCGTCGCCCACCAGCTCGATGCACGGCACGTCGAACATGGCGTAGACGGGCACATCCATCTCCGAAACGGCCTGCCGCAGCCTTTGGCCCCAGGACGGCTTTTTCTCCTTTTCCCGCTTTGCCTTCACCCTATCTTCCCCTCCGCATGTCTTTCGCTCGGCTTGCATATATTCTTCGCAGACCTCCAATCTGATGAAACGGAGACCCGCCATGAACAGTATATTGCGCAAACGTCTGATTGAGACGCAGATTTCCCTCGGCATCGGCATGTTTGCCGCCGGCCTCCTGCTTTTCCCCCGCGAGACGTCGCAGGCGGCCGCCGACGGGGCGGTGCTCTGCGCGCAGGTGCTCCTCCCCTCGCTCTTCCCCTTTTTCACCCTGTCCGCCCTCTGCGTGCGCACCGGGCTGGCCGCCTTTGCCGGCCGCGCCCTTGAAAGGCCCATGCAGCGCCTGTTCGGTGTGCCCGGCGCGTGCGCCCCCGCCTTTGTGCTCGGCCTGGTGGGCGGGTACCCCGTCGGCGCGAAAACCGCCCTCTCGCTGTACGGCGAGGGCCTGTGCAGCAGGCGCGAGGCCGAACGCCTCCTCGCCTTTTGCAACAATTCCGGCCCCGCCTTTATTCTGGGCACCGTCGGCGCCTCCCTGTTCGGCGGCATGTCCGCCGGCCTGCTGCTCTACCTTTCGCATGTGCTGGCCGCCGTCGCCGTGGGCCTTCTTTCCCGCTTTTGGGGGGTGCGCGCCGAACCGGCCCGCCCTGCCGCCGGGCGCGCCATGCCCGCCCGCGCGCCGCTCGGCCGCGCCTTTGCCGAGTCGGTGACCTCGTCCTTCGCCGCCGTGCTCAACATCTGCGCCTTTGTCATTTTTTTCGCCGTCGCCGTCCGGCTGCTGACGCTGCTCGGCATCCTGCCCGCACTGGCCCGCGGCCTCGGCGCCCTTTTGTCCCCCTTCGGGCTGGACGCCCCCTTTGCCGAAAGCCTTCTGGCCGGGCTTTTGGAGGTCACCGGCGGCGTCCGGGGGCTGCTGGAGCTGCCCGTCAGCCTCAGCGCCAAGCTGACGGCAGCCGCCTTTCTTCTGGGCTGGGCCGGGCTTTCCGTGCATTGTCAGGTGCTCAGCCTCATCGGCGAAAGCGCGCTTTCTCCCCTGCCCTATCTCGCCGGAAAGGCGCTGCACGGCTGTCTGGCCGCCCTTTTCACCCGTCTCGGCACGCAGCTGCTGCCCTTGGACGCGCCCGCCCTGTGCGCGCTGGCCGCCCCCGCTCCGGCCCTCTCTTTTCCGGCGCTTTCCCACCCTTTTTGGACGTCGCTCGCCGGCTCGCTCGTCTGCTGGCTGTCGCTCGCCCTCCTCGCTTGGCTTTTTCATACAATATCCTGTTGTAAAAAGAAGAAAAAAGAGATATAATGTTTGTTACCCTAAGAAAAAACGGCGAGGAGGCGCTGACCGTGCTTTACGATAAAAACAACCGCCGGGTATGCGCTTTGTGCCAGTATGCCCGCGATTTTCGCGGCGATGAAATGCTGTGTATGCGGAAGGGGCCCGTCTCCTTCGACTACCATTGTCGGCATTTCTGCTACGACCCCATGCGGCGCAGGCCGTCTCTGCCCGCCCCGCCCCGGGCGCTGCCCTCTCCCGAAGCCTTTCAGCTGTAAGCGTCGGCGCACGCACCGTCACGGCATGGCCCTCACCGGCTGTGCCGTTTTTGTTTGCGCGCCCGTCCGCGCGCCGCCCGAAAGCGGGGGCCTTTTCCGTTCTACAAAGCCCCCATCGGGCCGTCTGCGGGCAGAAAAAAAGACGCCGGGAGGGCGTCTTTTTTGCGATGGGTGCCGGTTTTCCGGCCATACCCGCCGGAATGTCTTTGCCCGGCGTTTTATTTTTCGTAAACGTCCGTCCGCCGCGCGGAGAGAAGCGGAAGCTGCTCCCGCACCCGCCGGTTTTCCGCCAGGTCCACATCGACGAGCAGCAGCGCCGGCCGGCTGTCCGCCTGTGCCAGCACCGCGCCCCAGGGGGAGCAGGCGATGGAGTGCCCGTAGGAAACATAGCAGCCCTTCTCGTCGCGCGCGGGCGCGATGCCGAAGGTAAACAGCTGATTGTCCACCGCGCGCATTCGGAAGGAAAGCTCCCAGTGCATCGGCCCGGTCGTCATGTTAAAGGCGGCCGGCACAAAAACGGCCTCGGCTCCCCTGAGCGCCATACAGCGAAACAGCTCGGGAAAGCGGATGTCAAAGCAGATGCACAGCCCGAAAACGTGCCCGTCGGCCTCAAACAGGGTGACCTCTTCGCCGGGGGTAAAGACCTCGGACTCGCGGAAGCGCTGGCCGCCCTGCACGTCGATGTCAAAGAGATGCACCTTTCGGTGCCGGGCGATGCAGCGGCCCTGCGGGTCAAACACAAAGCCGGTGTTGTAAAGCCGCTCCCCCTCGCGCTCCGGCATGGACCCGGCGATCAGCGTCACGCCGTTTTTCCGGGCCGTTTCGGCCATCATCCGATAGCTTTCGCCGCCGCGCTCCTCGGCGTATTGCGGAAAATACCGGTTGGCATACGGGCAAAAGAACATTTCGGGCAGCGCGGCAATGCGCGCGCCCTGCCCGGCGGCGCGTTCGACCAGCCTTGCGGCCTCGCGCAGGTTTTCCTGCTTGTCCATGCCCACCGGCATCTGTATCAGTGCGATTTTCACGGTTTTCACTCCTTTTCGGCCCGTCGGAAAGGGTACCCCCCCGACGCGCCCGGCATATCCCGCCCGCCGGCGCCATATAGATTATCAGAACAGGTCGGGGAGGGGTTCCGCTTGAAAAGCGATGCTTACGCGCGGTGTGTCGACATCGCCGCCTATATCACCGAGACCGGCGCCACCGTGCGTCAGGCCGCGAAGCGGTTCGGGGTGTCGAAAAGCACGGTACACAAAGACGTCACCGAACGGCTTTACCATGTCAACCGCCCGCTGTATGAGCGGACGCAGCGCGTGCTCGCCCAGAACAAAAGCGAACGCCATCTGCGCGGCGGCGCCGCCACCAAGGCCAAGTACGAACACCGGCACTGCTGACACGCCCGTGCGTCAAACGGTCAAATCGGCGGTCTGCGCGCCGGTCACGCGCAGCAGATCGGCGGGGGCCAGCTCGGCCTGCGCCCCTATTTTCCCGGCGCTGACCGCCATGCTCTCCAGCCCCAGCGCGCTCGAATCGACAAAGGTGGGAAAGCGCTTTTTCATGCCCACCGGCGAGCAGCCGCCGTGCACATAGCCGGTGACGCCCAAAAGCTCGCTTTGCCTGAGCATTTCCACCGACTTGACGCCGGCCGCCCTGGCCGCCTTTTTCAAATCCAGCTCCCCGCGCACGGGAATGACAAAGACGAGCACCGCGCCGCCGTGCGCCCGCGTCACCAGCGTTTTAAACACCGTATCGGGGTCCAGCCCCACCTTCTGCGCCACGCTGACCCCGTCGATTTTCCCGTCGGAGATATCGTAAAAATGCGCCTTGCAGGGGACCTTTGCCCGCTCAAGCACGCGCATGACATTGGTTTTGTCCATGGCCTTCACCTCTTTGCGCTATTATACAGCAAAAAGCGAACGGCGCGCAACCGTTCGCTTTTGCATGGTGTCAGACTCAGCCCTTGCGGTGCAGGATGATCTTGCCCGGCGCGGCGCCCGTCAGCTGCTTGTCGCGGTACACGACCTCGCCGCCGACGATGACGTACTCGATGCCCTCGGCAAGCTTGTTGGATTCCAGAAAATCCGCCGTATCGCGCACGGTGTCATAATCGAAAAGCACCAAATCGGCGTCCATGCCGTCGGCGATGACGCCCTTGCCGTCGATCATGACCATCCGGGCGGCCAGACCGGTCATTTTGTGAATCATCTCTTCCAGCGGCAGCAGGTGGTTTTCCTTGACGAAATAGCGAATGGCGCGGGGCATGGTGCCGTAGGCGCGCGGATGCGCCCGCTCCTTTTCCGACTTGACAATACCGTCGGTGCCGGGAATGACGCTGCCGCACTTGATGATGTTGAAAACATCCTCCTCGCTCATGCAGAAGTAGATGGCCGAGGCCACGCCGTTGTTGCGGATCAGCAGGTCAAAGAACAGGTCAAAGGGGTCCATATCGTGCCGGCGGGCGGCGTCGCCGATGGTCATGCCCTCGTATTCCGGCGTCGCGGCGCAGCGCGAGACAAAAATGCCGTCAAAGCCGCCGCAGTTGAGGTACTGGTTTTCAAAGCCGGTGGCGGGGTCCATCATCTCTTTCCTGATCTGCTCGCGCATGGCGGGGTCCTTCAGGGTTTCCACCATGCCGGGAATGCCGCGGGTGAAGTACTTGGGCGGAATGCAGACGTTGAGATGCGTCATGGACGCGGTGTACGGATACTGGTCGGCCGAAACGCGGATGCCCTCGTCCTGCGCCTTTTTGATCCGCTCCAGCACCTGCCCCGACAGGCCCCAGTTCTTTTTGCCGCAGACCTTCAGGTGCGAAATGTGTACGCGGCAGCCGCTGCGGCGTCCCACCTCGATGGCCTCGTCGATCGACTTGAAAATCTCGTCGCCCTCGTTGCGCATGTGGGTGGTGTAAATGCCGTCATACTCGGCGATGATCTTGCCCAGCTCGGCGAACTCGTCGGCGCCGGCGTAGACGCTCGGAATATAAATCAGGCCGCTCGACAGGCCGATGGCGCCGTGCTCCATGGCCTCGCGCAGCATGTCCTTCATTTTTTCCATTTCCTGCGGCGTCGGTTTGCGGTTTTCAAAGCCCATGGCGGCAATGCGCAGCGAAACGTGCCCGACGTTGAACTTGACGTTTTCCGGCAGCTTGAGGGTGCGCGCATAGTTCAGGTAATTTTCAAAGCTGGTGAAGGTGGACATCTCTTCCGGAAAGGTATCGGTAAAAATCGACATGCCTTCCTGCATCAGCTTCATGTTTTCGGGGTTGACCGGGAACATGGAAAAGCCGCACTGGCCGGTGACATGGGTGGTGATGCCCTGTGAAATTTTCGAAACGGAGTTAAACTTTTTCCCCAGCGGCACGTCGCCGTGCGAGTGCGGATCGATAAAGCCCGGGCAGAGATACAGGCCTTTGGCGTCGATAATGGTCCCCGCCTCGCAGCCGCAGCCGGCGGGCAGTACCTTGAGCTTGCCGTTTTCGCTGGCGACGTCGGCGGAAAAAGCCGGCCTGCCGGTGCCGTCGACGACAACAGCGTTTTTGATGAGCAGTTGATACATGACAGAGTTCCTCCTTCATTCTGCGCGGGTGCGTCGGGCTTTCTGCCCTCCGGCGGCCGGCCGAAAGGCGAAAACCCGTATTTATTTTAGCAGGATATCCGCCCGGAAT
>CAKUPI010000026.1 GCA_934675045.1 uncultured Eubacteriales bacterium | reverse complement strand
GGCGCATACCGTACGGTTTCGCTGATTCCTGGATGAAGCAGACGGCCCGCTTTACAAATGATACAAATACTGAGCGCCGGGAATGTCCCCGGCGCTCAATCCATCAAAAAAGCAGCAGGCGAACCGCTCCGTCGGTTCGCGCACGAGCATTTAGCAGGAAGAACCATAGGATGCAGTGCCTGCTGTTTATAGCGGCAGGCTCTGCCGCACAGCAGAAATTCCGTCAAAACAAAGTTTTTTGACGGTCTGTGCGGCGGCGGTCTTTTGACCGCCGCTTGACCAATATCCTTTATTCGCCGGCCACCAGCATACCGTAGCCGCCGTTTTTGCGTTTATAAACAACGCAGGGCTTCTCTTTTTCCTCCATGTTGGAGAAGAAGAAAAAGGCATGTCCCAGCAGGTTCATCTGCAAAATGGCTTCGTCGACCGTCATGGGCTTGACCTGCACCGGCTTGACGCGCACCAGGTCAAACTCCCCTTCTTCCGCGACCGCTTCAATGGCGGCGGCCTTGTCAAAGGCCCCCTTGCGCAGGCGCTTTTCCAAACGGGTTTTGTTCTTCAGAATCTGGCGCTCGATGCTGGAAACCGCGCCGTCAATCGAGGCGTACATGTCCCCCGTCTGCTCCTGCGCGCGGAAGTACATTCCGGCGTGCTGGACGGTAATTTCAGCGGTATGGCGGCCGCGCTCAATGCTGAAGGTGACAAAGGCCGCCGAATCACGGTCAAAGTAGCGGTCCAGCTTCGCGCATTTTTTGGTGGCGTATGCCTTGAGGTCGTCCGAAACGGTTACCTTTCTTTCGGTAAAGCGAATAGTCATAAACACGACTCTCCTTTCTTGGCAGAAACGGCTTGCCAAAGGGCCGTCTCTTTGTACTATGATACCACAACTCTGCGGTAAAAGCCAGTACATTTTATAAACTTTGACTTTATCGCGGCGGCGGCGCCGTTACCGGCCGCGCTTTCCCGCGGTAAAGGCGGCGCGCCGTTCGCTCCCGCCGTATCACTTTTTATCCCCAGGAGCCCTCCTTCGACAGATTATCCTGACCGCCTGTGCTATTCTGTAAGGGAAGGACAGCCCTTCCTCCGTGGCTGCGGGCCTTTCCTTCAAAGCACCGTTCATATCTTTATCCCCACAACCCGAGCTTGGCGCCTGCCCCGTGCAGGCGCTCTTTTTTTGCTCCGGCGGGCATCACAGGCAGACAAAAAGCGCAGCCGGAGAAGGCTGCGCTCTCTTTTACCTGCCGCGGCGGCGGTTGCCGCGCTTGTCGGCACCGGCCCGCAAATCGGACATTTTACTTTCACTTGTCTGCATAAATTGCCGCAGCTTGTCTTCAAACGAGCTGTCCTCTGATTTTTGCAGCGTGCTGCGCACCGGCGGCGGAGGCGGAGCTGCATGAGCCGGCTGCTCGGCAACGGCCTTTTTGACCGACAGATTGATTCTGTTCATCTGATCGATGCCGATCAGCTTTACAGTGACACTCTGCCCCTCAGTCAGGTAATTGTGGATGTCGTCGACATACGCGTTGGCCACCTCGGAAATATGTACCATGCCGGACTTTCCCCCCGGCAATGAGACGAACGCGCCGAACTTGGTAATTCCGGTGACCTTTCCCTCGTAAATTGAACCCACCTGTAGCTCCATGTACCTGTGTCTTCCTCCCGAAACGTTTATTTGCTGGAGATGTCGACAAACACACGCTCGCCGGGCGAAACGTACCCGAGCTTATCCCGCGCGATGCGTGCAATATATTCGTCGTTCTCCTCGCTGTCTAAAAGAGCCTCGATCTCGGCGTTGCGCAGACTCTGCTCCTCGATCTGTCCCTGCAGCGCCTGCTGTTCTTCCCGCTTGGCGCTGATTTGAATCTGGAGAGAGACCAGGGTAAAAGCCGCATACACGGCAAAAACCGCTACAAAAATTTTCGTGGCAAGCCCCACGCGTTTTTTTCTTCTCATGAAATCCTCGTTTTCACAAACAACGGGCGGGCAGCTGTCCGCCGCCCGGCATTCCGGCCGCGCAGAGACGGCAGCCGCCCGGTCATACGGCAATAATGGCTTATTTATTTATTATACCGTACTCTGTGAAAAAGTCAATGCGGCACAGCCGCCGGACGGGCGATTTTTTCACGCTTTGCCCGCGTTTCCCGGGCCTTCGGCGCGCCGCCTTTCACGGGCGCTGTCCCTGCCGCGCGCAAGACAGGCCCTCAGACGCCTGCGCATCGACCGCCCTGCGCCGGCCAGCCGGCGTCCGGCCCGCTCGGTTCCCCGCCGCGCAAGGCCCGTCAGCGGCAGGAAAAGCGCCATCAGAAACGGCGAAGGGCCGGTAAAATAGAGCAGCATGGCCAGCGCTGCGCCGAGCAGGGTGTAGCCGCGCAGAACGCCCCCCGAAAAGGTCAGCGAAAAGAGGAAGTACGACCCCATGCAGACAAAGGAAAAGAGCAGGTCGCACAGGGCGGTCATCCACCGCCTGCCGCCCGTCAGCGCGCGCAGGCACCGGAAAAAATCATAAACGCCGCCGAGGCACAGGCCCAGCACGGCGGCGTAGAGAAAGCTTGCGGTCTGCTCGGCCAGATGCACCTCCATGGCGTCAGAAAAAGCGCGACCAGAAGCTGCCGCGCTGGCGCCGCTCGTCGGCGTAGATCATTCCCTCTACCAGCCCCTGAAGCGAAAGCTCGCCGATGTCCAGACTGAGCTTTTCCACATGCAGGCCGCTGCCCGTCACCGTCAAAAGCCCGCGCGCCGTCTCCATCACCACCTCCTCTTCGTCAAAGCTGACAACCTCCATCACGCCGGAGACGCTGAGGCGCTCGCGCCCCTCCAGAATCACATTGTGGGTCATCTCTCCGCGGCGAAAATCTTCTGCCATACCCGGCCCCCCCTTATTTCATTTTGCTGATACTTATGCTTCAGGGCGCGGCAATATGCAAAAAAGGGCCTTGCGGCGCAGCGAAAACGCCCGCAAAGCCCTTTGTGTTCATTCGATTTCTTCGTACATCAGCTGTGCATCCTGCTTGGCCGCGTGCTCGGGCACGGCGAGCACCCGGACGCGCAGCCGGCGGCTGCCGAAAGCCACTTCGATGACGTCGCCCACCTTGACCTGATACGAAGCCTTGGCTTCGCGACCGTTGACCGTGACGCGCTGCGTGTCGCAGGCGTCGTTGGCGACTGTGCGGCGCTTGATGAGCCGCGCCACCTTGAGATATTTGTCAAGACGCATAAATCCTCCCTGAGCAAGCCTTGCCCGCGCAAAACAAAAAGGACGGGCCGGCGCCCCTCCTTTCCGTCGGCCTTCTTATTTGGAAACTTCGTCCTTCAGAGCCTTGCCGGCCTTGAAAACGGGGTAAACGCTGGCCGGAATCGAGATGGCCTCTTTGGTTTTGGGGTTGCGGCCGACGCGGGCGGCGCGTTTTTTCACCTCGAAAGAACCGAATCCGATGAGCTGAATCTTTCCGCCCTCCGCCAGCTCCTCGGTGATGGCACACAGCGCGGCGTTCAGGGCTTTTTCGGAATCTTTTTTGGAAAGCTCGGCTTTCTCGGCAATGGCGGCAATCAGTTCGGTTTTGTTCATTTGCATATCCTCCTAATAGGCTTTTCTATAATATCGGATCCAGTCCGGTTCTGCTTTCTTCCGGCGCGTTTCTTTCCTGCTGCTTGACGCGGTCCCACAGCCCGTCCATCTGCTCCGGCGACATGCCGGACAGCCCGTCCCCCGCCAGCTGCTCCACCCTGGCAAAGCGGCCCGCGAACTTCTGCGCGGCGTCGGCCAGCGCCTTTTCCGGGTCAACGCCGGCAAAGCGGGCGACGTTGACCGCCGCAAACAGCAAATCGCCCAGCTCCTCTTCCACGCCCCTGCCCGCGGCAACGGCCTGTGAAAGCTCCTCGGTTTCCTCGCGCACCTTGTCCAGCGCGCCGCCGACATCCGGCCAGTCGAACCCGGCCTTATGGGCTTTTTTCTGGATTTTTTCCGCGTAAATGAGTGCGGGCAGCGATTTTGCCACCTGATCCATCGCCTGCGCCGTGGTTTTCTGGCTTTTTTCCTTCTTTTTGATCTCTTCCCAGTTTTCCAGCACCTGCGCCGAACCGGACACCGTTGTATCGCCGAAAACATGGGGATGGCGCAGAATCAGCTTTTTGCAGATGCCGCCGCACACGTCGTTGATGTCAAAGGCGCCCTCGCATTGGGCCATGTGGGCGTGAAAGACGACTTGCAGCAGCACATCCCCCAGCTCCTCGCAAAGCAGCGTATTGTCCTCGTTGTCGATTCCCTCGCAAGCCTCATACACCTCTTCGATAAAGTTGCGGCGGATGCTCTTGTGCGTCTGCTCGCGATCCCAGGGGCAGCCGTCCTCGCTGCGCAGGATTTCCATGATCTTCAGCAAATCGTCAAAGCAATAGCTTTCTTTTTCTTTAAAATCTACCATAAATGTTCCCCTTTTTCAAGTAAAGCCCTGTAATCTTACGGATTTTTTATTTCAGCTTCAAAATCCCGGCAATTTTTTCGCCCTTGGGGAGCATGAGAACATCCTCTCTGGGCAGCGCCTTTGTCGCAATCAGCATCAGCAGGTAAATGAGCGCCGCCAGCCCGATGACGACCAGCACGCCCAGCTTGGCCCCGAGCAGCCCGGCGACCGGCGGGTAGAGCAGGTAGGCAAACAGGCCCATGACGCCCGCCGAAATCAGCGGCTTGAGGAAGGTCCGGCCAAAGGAGAAGGGAATGCCGTTGCGGCGGATGAAGATCAGGTTGAGCAGGGTAATGGTGCCGTAGCACAGGCTGGTGCCGATGGGCGCGCCGTAGATGTTGACCGCGGCGATGCCGACCAGCGTGTAGTTGGTGATCAGCTTGGCGATGCCGCCCAGCAGCATGGAGATGACGGGCAGCTTTTCTTTGCCCTGCGCCTGCAAAATGGCGTTGGTGACGCTGGTCATGGCGACAAAAATGACAGCCGGGCCGAGCAGCGTCAGTGTGGGCGCCGCGACCAGCACATCCTCGGGGCGCTTATAGTACAGCAAATCCATAATGGGCTGCGGCAGCACGGCCAGCCCCACGGCGCACGGTAGGGCCAGCAGCGCGGTCAGGCGGAATGCGCTCTCGGTCAGGCGCGCGGCCTGCTGCCGGCTGCGCCGGGCCAGCGCCGCGCTGATGGCGGGGATGACGCTGACGCCGATGCCGACGATAATGGTCTGCGGCAGGTTGAAGAACTTGACCGACATGCCGTAAGCTCCGTACAGGTAGGTCGCCGCAGGCTCGGTCATGCCCGACTCCTGAAGCCTCCGCACGACGACAAAGGTGTCAATGAGGTTGGTCAGGCTCAAAACACCGGCGCTGATGGTGATGGGAATGGCGATTTTGAAGAGCGACTTGGTCAAATCGCCCGTGCCGCGGCTTTCCTCGGTCAGCCGCTGCACCGCCGCGTCGCCCCTGCGGATGTCGCGCAGGCGCACGGCGATAATGTACAAAGCGCCCAGCACCGTTCCGATGGTGACGCCGCCGATGGCGCCGGCCACGACAAGCTCAATGCTGTAACCCCTGTCCATCAGGTAATAGGCCAGCCCCAGGCCGAAGAGCAGCTTGCCCAGCGCCTCGATGACCTGCGACAGCGCAGTGGGAATCATGTTGGCCAGCCCCTGATAATAACCGCGGATGGCCGAGACCAGCGCGACAAAGAAGATGCAGGGGGCGATGGACAGCACAGCATAGCGGGCCGACTGCATGCCGGCCAGGTCCAGAAACAGATCGACGCCGAAGAACATCACCGAGGCAAAGAACAGGCCGATGACGGTGAAGGAGATAAAGGCAATGCGCCCGATACGGCGCACCTCGCGGCCCCGCCCCAGCGTGTTGGAGGCGGCGACCATGCGCGAGACGGCGACCGGCAGCCCCGCCGTCGAGATGGTGAACATGCAGGTGTAAATATAATAGGCAACGTTGAAGATTCCCGTGCCCTCGGCGCCGTACAGATTGGTCAGCGGAATGGAGAAAAAAGCGCCGATCAGCTTGACAACAATACTGGCCACCATCAAAACGACAGTGCTTTCAATAAAACTGCTGCCACGTTTCTCTTTCAAAGACAACACAACCTTTTCTTGGTGTAATGGACTATGCGCCAAAATATGCGCCGAAAACGTGCGGCATGACAAAGCCTTCAAGCTCGCTTCGCAGCCGCTCCCAGTCAATGCTGGCAAAAACGCCGTCGCGGTACAGCACCCGCCCCCGCACCATGGTCAGGCAGACGTCGCTTCCGCCGGCCGAATAGCACAGCAGCGAATACGGGTCGTGCACCGGGTACAGATGCGGCGCGTCGAGATTGAGCAGGATGAGATCGGCAAAAAAGCCCTCGCGGACGGCGCCGCACTCCCCTTCTCTGCCCTGCGCGTAAGCGCCGTTGAGCGTGGCCGCGCGCACGGCCTCGGCGGCCGGGGCGCAGGCCGGATTGCGCGACAGTCCCTTTTGCAAAAGCAGGCTGAGCCGCATTTCGCGCAGGATGTCAAGGCTGTTGTTGGAGCACACGCTGTCGGTGCCCAGCGCAACGCGCAGCCCCCGCTGCCGCATTTTGCCCACCGGCGCGACACCGCTGCCCAGCTTGAGGTTGCTGGCCGGGTTATGCGCCGCCACGGCGCCGCGCGCCGCCAGCAGCTCGATGTCCGCGTCGGACACCCAAACGGCGTGCGCCGCCGTGGTGCGCGCGGCAAAGACGCCGTGCTCGTCCAGAATGCCGGCCGGCGTTTTCCCCCAGCGCTCCAGACACTCGCGGTGCTCGCTCTCCGTCTCTGACAGGTGGACGTGCATGTTCAGGCCGTTGTCCTGCGCAAAGCGCGCGGCGTCGTCCCACACGCGGTCAAAGCTGGTGTACTCGGCGTGAATCGCAGCGTCAAGGCGAATGCGGCCGCCGTCCGCCATGTGCCAGCGCTCGAGCATTTCGCTGTTCTGCTGCGTGACGTTGTCGCTGTCAAAGCAGTACTTCCCGCGGTCCAGACACAGGTAGCCGTTGCCGATGTTGGCGTTGATGCCGGCCTCGAAGCAAGCCTCGGCAATGGCGGGAATATAAGGGTCCATACAGGTCAGCGAGGTGACGCCGAAGCGCAGCGACTCGGCCACCGCCAGCAGCGCACCCGCCTTGGCCGTCCGCGGCGTAAAGTTGGCCTCGACGGGAAAGACCTTTTTAAACAGCCAGTCCTGCAGCGTGTAGTCGTCGGCATAGCCGCGCAGCACCGTCATGGCCAGATGGGTGTGCGTGTTGCACAGGCCGGGCATGAGCAAACGCCCCGCGGCGTCGATGACCGTCCGCGCCGGCTCCTGCGGCGCCGTGCTGCCGACATGGCAGATTCTGCCCGCTTTGACGCCCACATAGGCGTTTTTCAAAACGGGCTGCTTTTCATCCATCGTCAAAACGACGGCATGGGAAAATAACGTATCCAGCATCAGTCTTCTCCGTTCAGACGCGGCAGGCAGCCGAGAACCAGCGCAGAAAAGCCCTCTCTGGCCTTTTCTGCGGCGGCCAGCACATCGACGCCGTCCAGTTTTTTGTCCAGCACGCCGGCCGCCATATTGGTCACCAGCGAAAACCCGAGCACCTTGATGCCGCAGTGCGCCGCGGCGATGACCTCGGGCACGGTGGACATTCCCGCCGCATCGCCGCCCAGCATCCGTGCGGCGCGGATTTCGGCCGGCGTTTCAAACTGCGGGCCGGTAAAGTAAAAATAGACTCCCTCGCGCAGCGTCATGCCCAGACGGCGCGCCTCTTGGTGCGCCGCCGCCCGGTATGCCGGCGTGTAGGCGTAGGTCATGTCGCAAAAGCGCGGACCGAACTCGGGCAGATTGCACCCGATGAGCGGGTCGGGGTCAAACAGCCGGATGTGGTCGCCGATGAGCATGATGTCCCCCACCGCAAACGAGGTGTTGATGGCGCCGCAGGCATTGGTGACGAGCAGGCTGTGCACGCCCAGCAGCCTGGCGACGCGCACCGGGTACGCCGCCTGCTCTGCACTGTACCCTTCATAGACGTGCATGCGCCCCTGCATGACCATGACGCGGCGCCCGCCCAGCATTCCGATGACAAACCGGCCGGCGTGGTCGGGGGCCGTTGACACGGCGAAATGCGGAATCTCGCCGTAGGGAATGGTGACGGCCCCTTCGACCAAATCGCCCAGATAACCGAGGCCGGAGCCGAGAATCATCAGAATCTCCGGCTGGAAATCGCCGATGCGCCGGCGGATAAACCCGGCGCTCTCGACGTAATTTTCATAGGTAAACATAGCTTCCTCCTCCCGCTGTGCGCACAGGCAAGCTTTTCTCAAGCCGGAAAAGGGGAGGATGGAACGCTTCCACCCTCCCTTTCTTCGACAAGCTATCAGGCTTTACAGCATTGCGCCGCACGAGCTGCAGAAGGCATCGCCCTTGTCACATTCCCTGCCGCAGTTGGGGCAGCGGCTGGTGGTTTTCCGACTGGCGATGTTCTCTTTCAGCTCGGCGATTTTGGCGTATTTCTCGTCAATCTGCGCGATTTTTCCGTCAATTTCCTCCGTCTCGATCTCGGCGCCGGTATGGGTCAGGTACACCGATTTTCCGATTTCCTTAAACAGCAGCTCGATATCGGTATTCAGGTCGAAAATTTGCAGGTTGAGCTTGGTGATGCCGGCCAGCTCGCCGGCCTTTTTCGATGCGGCGTCCGCCGCCTTCCCGGCCGCCTCGGCCGCCGTGGTCGCCGTGGCCTTTACCTTCTCCAGCAGGTCTTTTATCTTCTGATCCATCGTCTTTGCTCCTTTCGGACTGAAGTGGGTTGTCAAAATATTATATGCATTATAGCACCAATGGTTCAAAATATCAAACAAATCATGCAAAGACTTACAATTCGGCCTCTGCAAACGCCTTTGCGCGATGCAGAACCCTGTCGTGCGCGTTGATGTATTCCAGCGGGTACTTGGGGTTGGCAAACCGCCGCACCTGACGGCCCGTCCGGTCGCACAGCTTGGTCACGCCCCCGCCGCCCAGCGCCACCACGGAGCAAAGCTCCTCCATCATGCAGACGTTGTAGAACGAAGCCGTGCCGCCGCGGCAGAAGCCGACGTTTTCCAGCCCGCCCGCGATGTATTTCTGCCGGTACAGGTAATACGGCCGATAGCCGCGTCCGGCCAGCAGCCCGTGGCAGCGGTCGACCACTTCCTTGTCCAGCACGCCGCGCGGCCCGAAGCGCAGCGGAGAGCCTTTTTTCAGGGCCAGACAGTGCAGCGTGATGTTCTCCGGCTCCAAATCGGCCACTTTGCGCACACTGTCGAGCAGTCCCTCGCCGTCGTCCCCCGGCAGGCCCGCAATCAAGTCCATATTGACGGCAAAATCGCCGGCGGCGCGCACCGTGCGATAGGCGGCGCGGATGTCCTGCGCCGTGTGCAGCCGCCCCACGCCGCGCAGCACCTCGTCGCGCATGGTCTGCGGGTTGACGCTGACCCGGCTGACCCCCCAGCGGGCGCAAACGGCCATTTTTTCGGCCGTAATGGTCTCCGGCCGCCCGGCCTCCACCGTCATTTCCCGGCAGGCTGAAAGATCAAAGGCGTGGTGCAGCGCCGCCAGCAGGGCGTCGAGCTGCGCCGCCGACAGCGTGGTCGGCGTCCCGCCGCCGATGTACAGGCTGCCGACAGCGGCGCCGGCCCGCCCGAGCGCCTGCCCCGCGGCGGCAATTTCCGCATGCAGCCCTGCAAGGTAAGGCTCCATCAGGTGCCCGAAGCGCGTCACGTCGTTGCTGACAAAGGAGCAGTAGCGGCACTTGGCCGGGCAAAAGGGAATTCCGACGTAAAGCTGAACCTCTTTACGCCCTATCTGCCGCAGGCAATTGAGCGATTCGAACGCGCATTGCGCCGCCATGCTGCTGCGCTCCGGCTCCACGTCATAGCGGCGATGCAGAAAGCCGTCGGCCTGCTCGGGTGCAAGCCCCGATTGCAGCGCCATGCGCACTGGCTTGGCCGGCTTTACACCCGTCATGGCCCCCCAGGCCGGCTTTTGCGGCAGGCCGGGCAGCAGCGCGCGATAAGCCGACTGCTTCACCGCATGGGTCAACGCGCGGCTGCGCTCCACCGCGCCGCCCGTGAACGGCTCCCGGCACAGGCTGTCCGTCTCTCGGCCGCCGCGCCGTACCGTGGTGCGGCAAAGGGCCGCTCCCTCTTCAAAGAAGGCCTCGGAAAGCAAACAGTCGCCCGGCTCCGCGCCGCTTTCCGCCGGCGAATGCTCCTCGTCCGGCAGCAGGCTGATGAGGATTTCCTGCACAGCCGTCACGCGGTCATGGTTTTTCAGAAAATATTTCATCCGCGCATGGCTTCCCGCATATAGGGGTTGTTGTGCCGCTCGTAGTCGAGCGTTGTGGGAATGTCGTGCCCGGCCAGCACCCGGTAGTTGCCGGGCAGCTCGGAGATGCGGCGCAGCGAGCGCAGCATGTCATCAAAGCTGCCCCCCTCAAGGTCGCAGCGGCCGCAGCACTCGTGGAAAAGGGTGTCGCCGCTGAACATGGTGCCGCCGGACACAAAAATGCACGAGCCCTGCGTATGCCCCGGCGTGTGGTAAACCGTCAGCGCCGTTTCCCCCAAGTGAAGGGTCATGCCGTCCTCCAGATGGCCGTCAACGCGGGGCCGGGCATACTCCTCGCGGATATACCCGCGCCTGTCGGCCACCTCGGGCGCCAAAAAACCTTCGTCGTTTTGATGAATCCACAGCCGCGCTCCCGTCTGCCTTTGCAGCGCGGGCGCCGCCATCACATGGTCAAAATGGCCGTGCGTCAGCAGAATCAGCTCGAGCTTTCCCCCCATCTCATCCAGCTTGCTCTGAATCTTTTCCGTCTGAGCGCCGGGATCGATGACGGCGAGTGCGCCGCTCGCCTGATCCTTGAGGATATAGCAGTTGGTGTGCAGCATGCCGACCGGCAGGTGTTCAATCATCATGGCTTCGCCCCCCTGTTTTATTTACTCAGCATCTGATCGGTGTCCATAATAAGCGTCACCGGCCCGTCATTGACGTGGTCAATCTGCATGTCGGCGCCGAAAACGCCTGTGATGCAGGGGACCTGCAAGCGCCCGATTTCCTCGACAAAGAACTCGTACAGCGGAATGGCGACGTCCGGCTTGGCCGCGTGGAAAAAGTCGGGGCGGCGGCCGCGTGAGCAGTCGGCGTACAGCGTAAAGTTGGAAACCACCATCATGCTTCCGCCCACATCGGCCAGGCTTTTATTCATTTTCCCGTTTTCGTCCTCAAAAATGCGCAGTGCGGCGCATTTTTCGGCCAGATAGGTGGCCTGACGGCGGGTATCCTCGCCGCCGATGCCCAACAGCACCAAAAGTCCCTTTCCCATCTCGCCGCGGCTTTGCCCGTCGGCCGTCAGCGCCGCGCGCGAAACACGAATCACTACCGCTTTCATGTTATAGACCCCGTTTCATTGATATTTCTTTTTACGTCGACGACGCCCGGGCATCGCCGGATGCGGTTCATCAGAAACTCCAGCTGATCCCGCCCGCTGACCGTCACCGTGGTGTACAGAACGGTCTGCCCCGTCGCGGTGTCATCGCGGGCATTCAGCTCGTTGACGTTGACCTTGGCGTTGCTGAACACCACAATTACGTCGGCCAGAATCCCCACCCGCGTGTGGGTGTAAACGCGCAGGCTGGTCTGGTACTGGTGCTTTTCGCTGTAATCCCACTCCGTGCGAATCCAGCGCCCGGCCTCCTCTTCTTTTTTCCGGCCGGTCAGCACGTTGGGGCAGTCGGTGCGGTGCACCGAAATGCCGTAGCCGCGCGTGATGAACCCGATGATGCTGTCGCCCGGTATGGGCGTGCAGCACTTGGCGAACTTGACCATGCAGTTGTCCAGCCCCTCGACAATCACGCCGGTGTTGCCAATCGCCTTGGGCTTTTGCACAACCGGCTTGGCCGTACCCTGCCGCTCGCGGTTGAGGCGCGTGGCCTCTTCCTTGACCTTGATGACAACGCGCGACACCATGACGCCGCCGTACCCGAGCGAGGCGTACAGCTCTTCGACAGTGGGAAAATTAAGCCGCTTGAGCACCGCGGCGCAAACTTCCTCGTTCTGAAAATCGTCGTACAGCAGCGCCGTGCGCAGCTCGCGCTCGAGGTCGGCCTTTCCGCGCTCGATGTTCTCCTCGCGGCATTCCTTTTTGAACCACTGCTTGATTTTGTTGCGGGCCTCGGCCGTTTTGACCATTTTCAGCCAGTCGCGCTTGGGACCGGCCGTCGTCTTTGAGGTGATGATATCGACGATCTCGCCGCTTTTGAGGGTATAGTCGATGGGGACGATGCGGCCGTTGACCTTGGCGCCCGTCATGCGGTTGCCGACGGCCGAGTGAATGGCGTAGGCAAAGTCAATGGGGTTGGCGCCCTGCGGCAGGTTGATGACATTTCCCTTCGGCGTAAAGACAAAGACCTCGTCGGCAAAGAGATCGACCTTGATGTTTTTGATAAAGTCCTCGGCGTCGGAATCCTGCTGGGATTCCAGCAGCTGCCGCACCCAGGCAAAGGCCTCTTCCTTCTGCTTGCCGCTCAGGCCGTCCTTGTACTTCCAGTGTGCCGCAATGCCGTACTCGGCGCTCTGGTCCATGTCCTCGGTGCGAATCTGCACTTCAAACGGAATGCCCTCGCGCCCGATGACAACGGTGTGCAGCGACTGGTAGCCGTTGGGCTTGGGCGTGCTGATATAATCCTTAAAGCGGCCCGGCACCGGGCGGTAGATGTCGTGAATCAGGCCGAGCACATTGTAGCAGTCGGCGATGTCCCCGACGATGACGCGCACGGCGCAGATGTCGTAAATCTCGGAAAAGGTCAGGTTCTGGCCGTACATTTTGCGGTACAGGCTGTAAACGTGCTTGAGCCGCGCCTTGATGCGACAGGCGATGCCCACCTGCTGCATGCGCTGCACAATGGTGCTCTGCACCGTCTCGAGGAACTTGTTGAAGGCCACCCGCCGCTCGTTGAGGTAGCCGGTGATTTCGGCGTAGCCCA
>CAKUPI010000025.1 GCA_934675045.1 uncultured Eubacteriales bacterium | reverse complement strand
CGGGGGTACCGAGGCAGCGCGACGCCAGATTGTACTCGCGATCGCGGATGATGATGATCTGGTTTCGGACAAAGCGGGCCATCGGCAGCCATTCGGTGATGCACATGGCGATGATGATGGTCGAAAGGCCCGGGCGCAGGATGTAGGACATCAGCACCATGATGATGGTGCTCGGAATGTTGTTGAGGACGTTGTAAATCTCGGTGATGGGCCGTTCCAGCCAGCGCACATAGCCCCACAGCGCGCCGACGACAATGCCGATCAGCGCCTGCACAACGCCGACGACGGCGCCGATGAAGAGCGAGGTGCGCGTGCCGGCGCAGATGCGGGCCCACAGGTCCTGCCCGAGCGGGTTGGTGCCGCACCAGTGCTCGGAGGACGGCTTCTGATTGATGAGCTGAAGCCCCGTTTCGGGGTTGAGGAAGATTTCATTGGGGTCCTTCTGGTTGGGAAGCAGGGGCTGCAAAATCGATATACCGAGCACCACCGCCAAAAGCGCCAGCACCAAAACCGTCGTTCTTTTTGACATAAAGAGCTTGAAAGTCGAGTGCCAGTAGGAATAGTTGGAATACCCTGTCTTTTCCCCCTGTCCTTTTTGCAGCTCTACCCGTTCAAACAGGGAGCTTTCGATGTTTTTTATTGACTGGGTTTCTTTTCCTGTCATCAGCGTGCACCTCCCGACTTTGCCAGTTTGATTCGCGGGTCCAGCAAACCCATCATCAGGTCACCGAGGAAGAGTCCCAGAATGCCGATGGATGAGTAAATCAGCACGAGCGCCTGCACAAGGTTGTTGTCCTGCGCGTTGATGGCGGAAATCAGCAGACCGCCCATTCCCGGAATGGAGTACAGCTGCTCGGCGTAAATGGAGCCGGAAATGGTGAACAGAATGGACGAGGGCAGGTACTGCACCAGCGGCACCAGCGCATTGCGGACGACGTGCTTGCGCATGACCTCGCCGCGCTTCATGCCCTTGGCGATGGCCAGCTTGATGTAGTCCTGGTTGAGCTGGTCCACCATGTAGCGGCGCGTCCACATCGCGTAGGAGGCGATGCCGCCCAGCGACATGCAGATGGCCGGCAAAAACCAGCTGCGCGGCCGGGTGACGTCGAAGATCATGGGCAGCCGCAGCCAGCTTGTGACAAAGACCTGAATAAAGATGTAATAGACTGCGGCCGGCACGGCGTTCATAAAGATAACATAGCCTGTGCCCAGCTGGTCGCCCAGCTTGCCCTTTTTCGTCGTCATCAGAATGCCGAGCGGCACGCCGAGCAGAAAGGCAATGGCGATGGCCGCCAGGCCGAAGCAGACGGAATAGGGAACCTTGGGCCCGATGATCTCGGTCACCGCGACGTTTTCGCGGAAGGACATGGAAACCCCGAAGTCTCCGTGCAGCAGGTTTTTATAAAAGTTCAGCAGCTGGAGCGGAAGCGGATCGTTCAGCCCCAGATTTTCAAGCCGCTGCTGGATCTGCGATTCCGAGAGCTTGTCGTACTCGCCGGGCCTGAAGTATCCTTCAACCGGCATAAGCCGCAGAACCAGAAACACCAGAGTGATGACGATAAGCAGCGTCACCGCGGATTGCAGCAGCCGTTTTACAACGTAGCGCAGCATGGGCGTGCCCCTCTCTCTTGAGTTTATGTACGCTCAAGCCGGAAGCCGGCTTGAGCGTACGGCGGGAAGAACAGTCAGTTTTGGTTCTGTGCGTTTTTCAGGGCCTCTTCGCGGGCCGCATTGTACTCCTCGGTGACCTTTTCAAACTCTTCGCGGGTAAACGGCTCATCCATCAGCTTTTTGCCCTTCATGATGTCCTCGTCGCGTCCGAATTGCCCGCAGTTGCCGATGTACGGGTGCAGCTTGTTCAGTCTCCAGCCGCCGGCGCCGTGGAAGCACGGCATCACCATGGCTTCGTTGATGAGGAAGGCCTCGGCCTCGGCCAGCAGCTCATAGCGCTTCTTGACGTCGAGGCGCTCGTCGATGCCGGCCTGCATCAGCTTGACATACTCGCTGACGCCGTCGGATCCGATGTACTCGGTCGCGAGGAAGGGGCGGTTGTAGCGCAGGCCGACGCCCACGTTGGGGTTAAAGATGTCGGTGTAGGAGGCGGGGTCGGCGTAGTCGGCGCCCCAGCGCATCAGCATGAAGGAGAAGTTGCCGGCCGAACGGGTCAGGGTGTTGTAGTTGGTCGGCGCGTAGGCTTCGGCGACCACTTCGACAAAGTCGGTGCCCAGAACTCTTTCGAGGTTCTGATCGATGATCTGCGCGGCGTTGGTCTCCAGCTTGTCAGAGGTCTTATAGGGAACCACCAGCTTGATGGGGAAGGTGACCTTGCCCTGCAGCTCTTCCATGGCCGCCTTCTTGAACTCGAGGGCCTTTTCGGTGTCCTGCGGGTCGGTGTTGCTGATCTCCTTCAGCGGGCCCATCTGCGTGTAGTCGACGCCGTCGACGGTGAAAATGTTCTCCGGGGAGATGGTGCGCATGATCTTCTGCTCGGGAATCCACTGCTCCATATAATAGCAGATGGCCATGCGGTCAAAGGCATGGAAAATGGCCTTGCGGAAGTTTCTGTTGTTGACGGCGATCTTGTAGTCCTCAACGCCGTTGCCCTCGTAGGTAGGCTCAAAGTTGAAGCCGTAGAACCAGGCGTTGGCATCATAGGGGCTTCTCTGCGCCCACTTGCCCTTGCCCTCGGTGTCAGTAATCCACTCTTCCTTGAGTTCTGCGGGGATGTAGGCAAAATCCAGCTCGCCGCGGTGGAACATTTCGCCCTGGATGCTGGTGTCCTTGTTGAAGCGGGAGGTGATTTTGGAGATGTAAATGTTCTCGGCGTTCCAGTAGTTGGGGTTCATGACAAACTCGGTGCGGTCTTCCGGAAGCTTGACCGGGCAGTAGTAAGCGCCGTTGTACAGCGTGTACTCGTTGGTCGTGCCGAACTTGTCGCCGACTTCGTCGAGGAACTTCTGGTTGACGGGCCAGTAGCAGTTGTAGCCCGACAGCTTGATGAAGTACGGGCAGGGCTCTTTCAGGGTGTATTCCACCGTGTACTTGTCGACCGCCTTGACGCCGACCTGCGAAAAGTCGGTGATCTCGCCGTCAAAGTAGGCCTTGGCGTTGACCAGATAATCGTACACAAGGTTGGCGGTGCCGCACTCGTTTTCCGGTGTGAGAATGAACTTGGCGCCGGCCACGAAGTCGTCGGCCGTCACCTCGGCGTACTCTTCGCATTTATAGTTGACCCACTTGGCGCCCTCGCGCAGCTTGTATGTGTAAACCAGACCGTCTTCCGACTTGCTCCACTCGGTCGCCATGCTCGGAACGACGACGCCGTACATGTCGTACTCGACAAGGCCGTCGATGATGACGCAGGGACCGTCGGTGCCGTACTCGGCCAGGTAGTTAAACCAATAGGGGTCTTCCGTGCTCAGTGTGGTAAACTCTTTGCGCTCGCTGCCGTCTGCCGTCGGGGGAGCGCCTTTTACTTCGGCGCCGCCGCCTCCTCCGCCGTTATCGGAGCAGGCCGCTGCTGCGAGAAACAGGGAAATTGCCAGTGCCATGCAAAGTAATCTCTTTTTCATGCGCGTTTATCCACCTTTCCATCCTTGTGACAGCGTTGAACGGACGTCTGTCGTGCGTTGTTTTAAAGACATTCCTTTTAAATATCTTTAATTGTATTTTCATGTTATCACGGGCTTTATAAAAATTCAATAGTTTTTTTCAAAAAAACCTTTGTCTTTTTTGGAGAAGTGTGTTAAGATTCCCTTGGGCGTTTCATTGATTTGGTTGCAAAGAGGTGATTTTATTAAAGACACTACTTTAGAAAAGCGTTCTATACGCCGGGAGATTTACGGACTTATTCTCCCCATTATCTTTGAAAACATCTTTCAGATCTCCGCAAGCCTCGTCACCGTGGCCATGATAGGCCGGCTGTCCCCCGCCGATATTTCCGCACAGGGCATCTGTATGCGCATTACCGAAACGCTGAACTCCCTTTTCCGCGGCGTCGCAATCGGCGTCACCGTTTACATTGCGCGCGCCTACGGCGAAAAAAACACGGGCAAGTGCTTTCACGTGTTCCGCCAGAGCATTCTGTCGGCCGTCCCCATGGCGATTCTGTTTGCCGCCATTCTCTTTGCGGCCCCCCGCACCTTCCTTTCCTTCCTCACCGCCAAGGAAAACCTGCTGGGCATCGGCTCGACGTATATGCGCCTCACCGTCTGCGGACTGCCCTTTGTCACCATCATGGCGCTCGTCACCTCCGCGTTTCAGGGGCACAGCGACACGCGGACGCCCATGCTCATCGCCGTATGGGTCAACGCCTGCAACATTGTGTTCGGCTATGTGCTCATCTTCGGCGTCGGCGGCTTTGAGGGGCTGGGCATCAACGGCGCCGCCATCGCCCTTTCCCTTTCGCAGTGCATCGGCGCGGTGACCGGTCTCATTCTGCTCTTCTTCGGAAAGCGCAAGGTCTTTGCGCGGCGGCAGCTTTCTGAAGAACGGGGCTTCCGCCTCGACTGGCCCTACATCCGCGAGATCTACTCCACCGGCATCCCCGCCGCGCTGGAAAACTTTTTCTGGCAGTTTTCCGCCATTGTCATGAGCCGGGCCATCCTCTCTTACGGCGAGGTCTGCTTCTCTGCCTATCAAATCGGCATTCAGGCCGAATCCATTGCCGAAATGCCCGCCCTTGGATTCGGCGTCGCCGCGACCGCGCTTTCTGCCAAGGCCATCGGCATGGGCAGCGATCATCTGTTTAAAAGCTACTTCAAAGAGCAGGTGCGTCTGTGTACCGTGATCAGCATTGTCACGTCGCTGTCGCTGCTGCTGCTTCCCGGTGTCTTTATGTCCATCATGACGCCCAACCAGGACATCCAGAAGGTGGGCACCGTGTACGTGTTCATCATGGGCTTTGTGCAGATTCCGCAGAACCTGTCCTGTATTCTCAACGGCACCCTGCGCGCCTCCGGCTTCAAAAATACGCCGCTGATCGTCTCGTTCATCGGCATCTGGCTCATCCGAATCCCGCTGGCCCTGCTGGTCGCCTATGTGCTCAAGTGGGATACGCTGTTCCTCTGGCTGTGCATCGCCCTCGATCAGATCGTCCGCATTACCCTGAGCACCTTCATTTTCAAAAAGCAAAACGTCCTGCAATCCGCAGCGCTTCATTCCCATCCGCAGCCGGAGGCCGGCGCATAAGCCCATCCCCCCCGGCCGCACGCCTTGGAAACGGGCGCCGGCTGCCGCTCCGGTTTTCGTCGGCATCGGCAAAGGGGCCTCCCGCCAGGGAGGCCCTTTCCCTTTCCCGGGCGCGGCGGCAGCCGAATGGTGTTGACTGCGCCGGTGCAGTCGTGGTATACTGGCTTTGTTTCTTTGTGGGCTGGTGTGGCGGAACAGGCAGACGCCCGGGACTTAAAATCCCGTGAGGTAACACTCGTACCGGTTCGATCCCGGTCACCAGCACCAGACAGAAAGCGGCTTGTCTCGGCAGGCCGCTTTTTTTGCAGGCCCAGCAGCCGGACCCGGCGCCCTTTACCGCCGGAAAAAACCGGCGTCCCAAAATCCCAAGACAAAGAAAGCGCGGCTTACGCCGCGCTTTCTTTTTTACTTCAGGCCGTTTTCGTAGGACTCAATCATCTTCTTGACCATCTGGCCGCCGATGCTGCCGGCCTGCTTGGAGGTCAAATCGCCGTTGTAGCCCTCGTTCAGGGTGACGCCGACTTCGCGGGCCGTCTCCATCTTGAAGTTGTGCAGGGCGTTTTTGGCGGCGGCGCTCATTTTGGACTTGCTGTTGCTGCTATTCATCGTGATGTTCTCCTTTATTTTCGAGTTTTCCCATCGGCCGGCAGGGACGGACGGCATCTGGCAAAGATCGCTCCGCCCCTGTCAGCCGGCGGTATGCTCTTAGTATGAACGCCGCGCAAAACATTTATGAAAAGGAAATATTGCCAGCCGATCCGCCAATTTTTTCGCCGTTTCGAGGGAATTCCCCTTGATTTTTTCGCGGATTTTGTTCTTACTCTGCCCGCTTTTCTGTAAAAATCCAAAAAAACCAGCGCTTTTGCGCCGTTCGCCCGTGTAAAGACGCTGCGGCTGGCAAATCGCCGTGTCGCCCTGCGGTGCAGGCAGCCCTTTTCCAGGACGCCTGCACCGCAGCAGGTTTTTCACTTTCGCAGAGTCGGGAAAGCTCCCGCCTTTTGCCCTTGCCTACCTGCATCGCACGGTACAGGAAGGTGACGATCTGCGCTCTCGTGCAGTCGGCGCTGGGGGCGCGCACTCGATGGTCACGCTCTGCGTGCCGCTGAAGCCGCTCGCGCCGGCGGGCGCAAAAGCCGGGCACAAAAACCGCTTCCCCGCAGCGCGGGTGCGCCTTTTCCGGAGCGCGGGCCGGCCGTTCGGTCACGCCTGCGCCTCGCCGAGCAGCAGGCAGACGGCGGCCACCGCCATGCGGGTTTCCGCCTCGCCGGTCAGCCGTCCGGCCGGCACCTCGCGCGGCTCCACCTCCTCGCCGTCCAGCGTGATCAGTCCCCGCTGCAGCGACAGCACGCACCCCTCGCCGAGTATGGCCGAGGGGGTCAGCGTATCGCGCACGCCGAAGCCGTAGGTGAGCACCATTTCGCACCGGCAGCGCTTCAGCGCCCGTCCGGCGTCCTCTCCGCGCACCACCAGCGCCCGGGTACACAGCGGCGGCACGGGCTTTTTCCCGCCGCGCTCCCAGACGACGACGTCGTAGGGCGGCGGCCGCTCGCCGGGCGCGACGACGCGCGCTTTTCCCCGCAGCACCTCCTCGAGCGCGGCGCGCACGGGGCCTTTGTCCTCTTCAACGACGGCAATCACGCGCAAGGCCTTCACCTCTTTTGCAAAATCTGTTCTTATTGTGTCCGCGCCGCCGCAAAAAATCCCCGTCTGCATTTCCAACGGCGAAAAACCGGGGCGCTTCCCCCGCGGCGGAGGGTTTACGCCGCGCTTTCGCGGCCTTTTGCGGCCAAAATCCGCGCCGCGCCGCCAAACGGACAAAAAAAGAGGCTTTTGATTGCTCAAAAGCCCCTTTTCTTATTCTTCCTGCTGATATTCCAGCCGGTAGCCGTCCGCTGTCTCGCAGTAAACAGCCTCGAGATCGGGCACCGTCATCGACGGTTCAAACGATCCCTCAAACCGAACGCACACCCCGCACGACGCGCTGAGCGCGCGCGGCACCGGCATCATACCGGCCTTTCGGCCGCCCTTTTCCAGCTTTTTCTGAAAGCTCATGGCCCCGAAATGGGTGTGGAAGGTCGCTATCATGCTCACAGGCCTCTCCCCCTTGCAGAGCGGGGGAACGGCCCGCCTGCACGTTTACTCGATGGTCAGCTCAAAGTCGCTGCCGACCTCTTTACATTTTACCACAAGTTTCTGGTTTTGTGCAAACCGGGTGATGTTCTGCACAGCGGTGGTGTTGTCGACGAGCACGGTCAGCGGGCGGCCCTTTTGCAGCGCGCGCTTTGTCATCAAAACCGGCTCGGGGCAGGAATAGCCTCTGGCGTCAATCTGATTCATGCTGCACCCTCCTTTTTATTCCGACTTCTGGCAGTTGAAAAATCCGATGGCTGCGCAGACCACAAGGCCGAGCACAACGGCGATTTTTCCGTTCAGGGTCGGGCCGGCGCCCGAAGAAGCAAGCGAGAAGTTGTGGCAGAACGCGGCGCCCACCACCATGCCGAGCACGGCGACCGAGCTGTCGCTCTGGCCGCTGCCGGCCAGAATGAGCTGACGCAGCGGGCAGCCGCCCAGCAGCACCGAGCCGAAGCCGGTCAGCGTCATGCCGATGAAGTTCCACAGGCCGTCGGTGTGGGCAATGGGCTGCGCCGTCTCGGCGTCGATGACAAAGCCGAGGTGGAACTGGCCGACGATCAGGTTGCCGATCAGCGCGGCGGCGATGATGGCCAAAAAGCCGTACAGCAGGTGGAAGTCACGGAACAGGAAGGCGTCGCGCAGGCCGCCGACCATGCACAGGCGGGTTTTCTGCGCCAGAGCGCCCACGACCAGTCCGGCGATCAGCGCCAGCCAGATGGGCGCGCGCATGGAGCCGGGGCCTTTTTCGCTGAAGATGAGCACCGAGGGAATGGCGACGAGCAGCACCAGCACGGCGACCGAAATAACGGGCATCAAAGCGCCCTCAAGCCTGGACTGCGGCTGGGATTTTTTCAGGCTGAAGCCCTTTTTGAGAAAGACGACGCCGACAAGGATACCGGCGGCAAAGCCGACCAGTCCGACGATGGCGTTGAGGTCGCCGCCGGCGATGCGCAGGACCATGCGCAGCGGGCAGCCGAGGAACATCAGTGCGCCGACCATGACAAAGAAGCCGAGCACAAAGCGGGTCACGGGCGAGGAACCGCCGCGCGCCTTGAACTCTTTGCCGGCGATGGCCATGATAAAGGCGCCCAGCACCAGGCCGACGATCTCCGGACGGGCGTACTGCACCACTTCGGCGCGGTGCAGGCCCAGAGCGCCCGCCGTGTCACGCAGGAAGCAGGCGATGCAGAAGCCCATGTTGCCCGGGTTGCCGCACTTGACCAGCACGACGGAAATCGCACCGATGAAAAGTCCGGTCAGCACCATAAGCAGGGTTTGCTTTTTTTTCATAAGTACTCCCCTTTTCCGCGGCCAACCCCGGCCGCATTTTCTTTTTTCACGGCCGCCCTCCGGCGGCCATTATGCTTCACCTTGCATTGTAACCAAGTTACGCGGAAAAGTACAATACTTTTTATCGATTTATCCTTTTTTACTTATCGTTTTTTTCGATATATATAGAAATATATTGCCCGTTCTGATACAATTTGTTTATTAGCTGTATTATAATTATAAATAAAGAGAGGCAATGTTTATGGCCATTTATTTTGATAACGGCAGCACGTCCTTTCCCAAGGCGCCCGGCGTGGCCGAAGCCGTCGGCGATCTCATCCGCCAAGGGGCCTTCAACATCAACCGCGGCGGATATGCCGGCGCCTACGAGGTGGCCGGCTCTGTTTTTGAAACGCGGGAAATGCTGACGCAGCTTTTCGGTTTTTCCGGCGAATGCAAAAACGCCGTTTTCACCCCGAGCGTCACCTATGCCCTCAACATGATTCTCAAGGGCTGGCTCCGGCCGGGGGATCACGTGGTCACCACCTCGATGGAGCACAACGCCGTCCTGCGCCCGCTCGGCCAGCTGGCCAAGGCGGGCGTGCGCTTTGACGCGGCGCAGGCCGACGCGCGCGGCCTGCTCGACCCGGAAAAAATCGAGGCCCTTATCACCCCCGCCACCCGCGCCGTCGTAATGACGGCCGCCTCCAACGTCTGCGGCACCCACCTGCCGGTCGCCGAGGCCGCCGAAATATGTGCGCGCCGCGGCGTGCGCTTCATTCTCGACAGCGCGCAGGCCGCCGGCCTCTTCCCCCTGTCCATGGACGATCTGCACATCGACGCGCTGACCTTTACCGGCCACAAGAGCCTTTTGGGCCCGCAGGGCATCGGCGGCATGATTGTGCGCCCCGACTTCGCCGCCGAAATCGAACCGCTGGTCAGCGGCGGGACGGGCAGCATGTCCGACAGCGAAGAGGTGCCGCCCTTTTTGCCCGACCGTTTTGAGCCGGGCACCCTCAACCTGCCCGGCATCATCGGGCTGCACACGGCCCTTCGGTTTTTGCAGAAAACCGGCATCGACGCGCTGCGCGCCCACGATTTGCGCCTGACCGCCCGGTTTCTGGAGGGCGCGCTTTCGCTGCCCCACACCCGCGTTGTCGGCCTGCCCGACGTGCAAAACCGCGCCCCTATCGTCTCGCTGGATTTCGGCGAGCTGGACAACGCCACCGTCTCGTACACGCTGGACAGCCAATACGGCGTCATGACGCGCTGCGGCCTGCACTGCGCGCCGCGCGCCCACAGGACCCTCGGCACCTTCCCGCAGGGCACGGTGCGCTTTTCCTTCGGCTACGGCAACACCGAGCAGGAGGTTGACGCCTGTCTCGAGGCGCTGCGCGAAATCACGGCAAAATAAAAAAGGACGCTCCGCAGAGCATCCTTTTTCGGTGTCACAGAACCGTGACGGCCTTTTCGCCCTTGTCACGCACCTCGCCGACCAGCGCGGCGGGCACGTTTTCCGCCTCCAGCCGGCGCATCAGCTCGCCGGCCCGTTCCCCGGGCACGGCGATGAGCAGCCCGCCCGACGTCTGCGGGTCGTAGAGCACGTCGGCCCGCTCCTGCGGCACGCCGGCGGCGATGGAAACCTCGTCCTCCACAAAGCTCATGTTGCGGTAGGCGCCCGCCGGAATAATGCCGTCGCTCGCCAGCTCGAGCACCCCGGGCAGAATGGGCACGCTCCTTGAGTCGATGACGACCGAAAGGCCGCTGCCCCGCGCCAGCTCGCAGATGTGCCCAAGGAAGCCGAAGCCGGTGATGTCGGTGCAGGCGCTCGGGCGCTCGGGCATCATGGCGCGCTGCGCGCCGCGGTTGAGCATGGCCATCAGCCGGATCATTTCGCCCGTCTGCTTTTCGTCGAGCAGGTCGGCCATGGCGGCCGTCGTCAGAATGCCGGTGCCCAGCGGCTTGGTCAGAATGAGCTTGTCGCCCGCCCTGGCGCGGTCGTTGCGCAGAATGTCGCGCGGGTGCGCATAGCCCGTAACGCACAGCCCGTACTTGGGCTCGCTGTCCTCGATGGAATGCCCGCCGGCGATGACGGCGCCCGCCTCGCGCACCTTGTCGGCGCCGCCCTCCAAAATGGCGCGCACGACCTGCAAATCGAGGCAGGAGGGGAAGCAGATGAGGTTCATGGCCAGACAGGGCTGGCCCCCCATCGCATATACGTCGCTTAAGGAGTTGGCTGCGGCGATTTGCCCGAAGGCATAGGGATCGTCGACAATGGGCGGGAAAAAGTCAACGGTGTGAATGGCGGCCAGGTCGTCGCGCACCAGATAGACGGCGGCGTCGTCGCTCGAATCAAAGCCGACGATCAGCCGTTCATCCTGCAGGCGGGGCAGGCCCGACAGTATTTCGCTCAGGACCCCCGGTCCTATTTTGGCGCCTCAGCCGCCCGCCTTGGCCATCTGCGTCAGCCGCTTTTTTTCCGCCATCGCACAGCCCTCCGTTTCTGTCTGTTTGTCGGAAATCTTCCGTACACATCATCATACCGCATTCCTTCACAAAACGCAAGAGTTCAACGGTCTGCAAAGGAGAAACGCCATGCATTTCAAACAAGTCGAAGCTTTTGTCAACGTCATCCGCCACAAGAGCTTTTCCAAAGCGGCTGAGGCCATTTATCTGTCGCAGCCGACCATCAGCGCCCACATCAGCTCGCTGGAAAACGAGCTGGGCGTGTGTCTGGTCGTCCGCTCCACCAAAGAGGTCTACCCCTCGGCGGCCGGACGGATTTTTTACCAGCACGCCCTTGAAATGCTGCGGCTGCGCGACCGCGCCGTTTTGGAGGTGCAGAGCTACGCCACCGAGATCCGCGGCGAGCTGGACATCGCCGCCTCGACCGTGCCGTCGCAGTACATTCTGCCCGACATCCTGCCCGATCTGGTGGAAAAATACCCCAAGGTTTTCTTTTCGGTGCGGCAGTATGACAGCGTCGAGGTGGTCAAGCGCATCGTCGACATGGAGGCCGAGGTCGGCATGACGGGCACCGCCCCCGACCGCGGCGCCTGCGCCTTTGAGCCGTTTCTGGCCGACCAGCTGGTGCTCATCGCCCCCAACACCCCCGCCTACCGCTCGATGGACGCCATGACGCCCGCGTCGCTGCGCACGCTGCCCTTTATCGTGCGCGAAAGCGGGTCGGGCACCCGGCGCGAGTCCGAGGAGTTCCTGCTGGGCGCCGGCGTCGACCCCAAAAACCTGCACACTGTGGCCCAGCTGCAAAGCACCGAAAGCATCAAGCAGGCGGTCAAAAACGGGCTGGGCGTCTCGGTGCTCTCCCGTCTGGCGGCCGAGGATTTTCTCACCTCCGGCGACCTTCTGCAATTGCCGGTGAAAAGCACCCACCCGCAGCGCAACTTTTACCTGGTCTACCACAAAAAGCGCCCGCTCTCGCCCCCGGCCGAGGTCTTTGTCCGCGAAATCCGGGCGCGCTACGGCGTTTCCGCGCAGGCCGGGGCGGCGCAGGAATAGCCCGCCCCGCCGGGGCCTGTCCCCGCGGCTTTTATACCGAGGCAGTCCCCGCTCCCCGCGGCTTTTGCGCCGCGGCAGCGGGCTTCACCGCTCCTCTTTCTTCTGGTGCGCCCGCTTCCACTCCGCAATCTGCTCCAGCCGCGCCTTGCAGCGCGCCTCGCCGCCCTGCTCGGTCGGAAGGTAATACCGGCTCCCTTGCAGCGAGTCGGGCAGGCACTGCATGTCGGTCAGCCTGTCCGCGGCGTCGTGGGCGTACTGGTACCCCTCGCCGTAGCCGAGCTTTCGCATCAGGTCGGTCGGCGCGTTGCGGATGACGAGCGGCACCGGCTCGTTGAGCTGGGTCAGCGCGTCCTTTTTGGCCTTTTCGTAGGCTCTGTACAGCGAATTGGACTTGGGGGCCAGCGACAGATAGACGACGGCCTGCGTCAAGTGGACCGAACATTCGGGCATACCGATAAAATGACAGGCCTGGTACACCGAGACGCACAGCGTAACCGCCCGGACGTCGGCCAGCCCGACGTCCTCGCTGGCAAAGCGGATCAGCCGCCGCGCGATGTACAGCGGGTCCTCACCCGCCTCCAGCATGCGCGCCAGCCAGTAAACGGCGGCATCGGGGTCGCTGTTGCGCATCGACTTGTGCAGGGCGGAAATCAGATTATAGTGCTCCTCGCCGCTTTTGTCGTACAGCAGCGAACGGCGCGAAATACACTGCTCCAGCGTCTCCGCCGTGACGGCCACACTGCCGTCCGGCTTTTTTTCGCCGTTTAAGACGGCCATTTCGAGCGTGGACAGCGCCGAACGGGCGTCGCCGGAGGCAAACCGGGCGACGGCGCGCAAAAGCTCTTCCTCCATGTCGACGCGCTGCGCTCCGAAGCCGCGTTCGTCGCGCAGGGCGCGGCGCAGCAGCTCCAGCAGGTTGTCCTCGGTCAGCCCGTGCAGCACAAAGACCTTGCAGCGCGACAAAAGGGCGGCGTTGACCTCGAAGGAGGGGTTTTCCGTCGTGGCGCCGATGAGCGTGATGCTCCCGCGCTCGACAAAGGGCAGAAAGGCAT
>CAKUPI010000024.1 GCA_934675045.1 uncultured Eubacteriales bacterium | reverse complement strand
TCGTCGGACTGGGCCTGCCGGCCAACATGTCCTCGCTTGGCAACCTCATCAACGACAGCCGCGGCATCATCATGAGCCCGGGGCTGCGGTATCAGCTAATCTTCCCGTCGGTGGCGCTTTCGTTGATCACCATTTCCTTTTACCTGCTGGGCAACAACTTCGCCGACGCCGCCGATCCGAAAAACCACATTTAGGGGGTGGCAGTATGAAAGACAACGTGATTTTATCGGTAAAGGACCTTGTCATTCAGTTTAACCTGCGCGGGCAGGTGCTGACTGCCATCCGCGGCGTTTCGCTCGACATATACAAGGGCGAAAGTCTGGCCATTGTCGGCGAATCCGGCTCGGGCAAATCGGTGCTCAACAAGAGTTTTATGGGCCTGCTGGACATCAACGGGCACATCGAGTCGGGAAGCATCGAGTACAACGGGCACGACCTTGCGAAGCTCAAGACGGAAAAAGAGTGGCTGGAGATCCGCGGCAAGGAAATCGCCATGGTGTTCCAGGACCCCATGACGTCGCTCAACCCGCTCAAGATTGTGGGCAAGCAGGTGCAGGAGGCCATTACGCTGCACCAGAACGTCACGCCGGAGGAGGCCAGAAAGAGGACGCTGCAAATTTTGAAGGACGTCGGCATTTCCGACCCCGAGCGGCGGTATAAGCAGTATCCGCACGAGTTTTCGGGCGGTATGCGCCAGCGCGTCGTTATCGCCATCGCCATTGCGTGCAATCCCAAGATTCTGATCTGCGACGAGCCGACCACGGCGCTCGACGTCACCATTCAGGCGCAGATACTGGACCTTTTGAAGACGGTGCAGAAAAAGTACGACCTGACTATTGTGTACATTACGCACGACCTCGGCGTTGTGGCCAACGTGGCTGACCGCATCGCTGTCATGTACGCGGGCGATATCATTGAAGTGGGCACGGCCGAAGAGGTTTTTTACGACCCGCGGCACCCGTACACCTGGGCGCTTTTGTCGTCGCTGCCGCAGCTCGGCGTCAAGGGCGAGGAGCTGTACTCCATCGAAGGCACGCCGCCCAACCTCTTTATGGAGATCAAGGGCGACGCCTTTGCCCCGCGCAATCCGTACGCGCTCAAAGTGGACTTTGAGTACCGGCCGCCGTATTTTGAAGTGACTCCGACACACAAGGCAAAAACTTGGCTGCTCGACCCGCGCGCGCCCAAGATTGAGGCGCCCAAAGTCATCCAGCAGCTGCGAGAGAGGTTGGGAGCCTACCATGGATAACAGGGAAAAGCTGCTGGAGGTTAAAAATCTCTGCGTTTATTTCGGCACGAAAAAGAAGCCTTTCAAGGCGGTGGACGATGTCAGCTTTGACATTTACAAGGGGGAGACCTTTGGTCTGGTCGGTGAATCCGGCTCGGGCAAAACCACCATCGGCCGCGCCATCATCCGCATCAACGAGGCCAGCGGCGGCGAAGTCCTTTTTAAAGGCGAGAAAATCAGCGGAAAGATCAGCAAAGAGCTGGACCGCAAGGTGACCCAGAGCATACAGATGATTTTTCAGGACCCGATGGCGTCGCTCAACGAGCGCGCCAAGGTCGAATACATCGTGTCTGAGGGCCTTTTGAATCTCAAAAACTACGGAACAGAGGAAAACCGGCGCAAAATCGTCGCCGAAACGCTGCTCAAGGTCGGCCTGCTGCCCGAGTTTGCCAGCCGGTTCCCTCACGAGTTTTCGGGCGGACAGCGGCAGCGCATCGGCGTGGCCCGCAGCCTTGTCATGGAGCCGCAGCTCATCATCGCCGACGAGCCCATTTCGGCGCTCGACATCTCCATTCGGGCGCAGGTCATCAACCTGTTGCGCAAATTGCAGCGCGAAAAGGGCCTGACTTATCTGTTCATCGCCCACGATTTGTCGGTTGTGCGCTTTATTTCCGACCGTGTGGCGGTCATCCACAAGGGAAAAATCGTCGAGCTGGCCGAAACCGAGACGCTTTACAACCATCCGCTGCATCCGTATACGCGATCGCTTTTGTCGGCCATTCCCATTCCCGATCCGCAGGCCGAGCGCAGCAAAAAGCTCTTTGTGTACGACCCGTCGATGCACAATTACGAGACCGACAAGCCGCAGTGGATCGAAATTGAAAAGGGGCATTTCATTCTGGCCAATCAGGAGGAAATGCAGCAATATCAGAAAATGCTGGAGAGGGGCGGAGTACAATGAAAACGAATATGATTGACCTGCACTGCGATACATTTCTGAGCATGATGAACCCGCAGCACGGGGCGGACATTCACCTTGGCAAAAACCATCTGCACGTCGACATTGAAAAGATGAAAAAAGTCGGGTCCTCGGCGCAGATGTTCGCCATTTACACCCCGGCGGAAAAGCTGGAAAAGTATAACCTGGAGGGCAAGCCCTATGAGTTCTTCCGGGCGACCTATCGCAGAATGCAGGAGGAGTTTGCCGCCAACAGCGCCGACATCGCCGTTGCGCGCAACGTGCGCGAGTACGAGGAGAACAAGGCGCAGGGCAAAATCTCGGCTTTCCTGACGGTGGAAGAGGGCTGTATTCTCGAGGGCAAGCTGGAGCGCCTCGACGAGGTTTACAACATGGGCTTCCGCATTTTCGGTCTGATCTGGATGCCGGAAAACTGCAACGGCTTCTGCAACTCCAAAGACCCCGTGCTGATGGCCAAGGGTCTCAAGCCCTTCGGCTTCGAGGTGGTCAGGCGCGCCAACGAGCTGGGCATGATCCTCGACGTTTCGCACCTGTCGGACGGCGGCTTTTACGATTTGGCCCGCACCACCACCCAGCCCTTCATCGCCACCCACTCCAACTGCCGCGCGCTGGCCAACGAGACGCGCAACCTGACCGACGACATGATCCGCACGCTGGCCGAGCACGGCGGCGTGATGGGCCTTAACCTGCTGCCCGATTTTCTGGACGCCAGCGAGAAGAGCCGCATCGAGTTTATGGTCAACCACATCAAGCACATCCGCAAGGTCGGCGGCATAGAAACCTCGGCCATCGGCACCGACTTCGACGGCATGGGCGGCGATTTGGAAATCGACAACATCGGCGACATGGACCGCCTGTTTGACGCGCTGTCGAAAAACGGCTTCTCCGACGACGAAATCGAAAAAATCGCGTGGAAAAACGCCCTGCGCGTTATCAGCGACGTCTGCGGTTAAGGGGGAAGCGGAAATGAAGTTCGAGTATTTTGAATACAAGCGGCCCGATTACGAGCAGGTCAAGGCGGAGCTTGAGCAGTGGTTTGCGCGACTGAGCGCCAGCCGTTCGGCCGGCGAGGCCATCCGCTGTGCCGTTGAAATCGACAAAATCCGGCAGAACTATATTTCCATGAAAAACCTGAGCGGCCTGCAATTTTCCATCGACACCACCAACCCCGACTACGTCCGCGAAAACGACTACTTCGACGAGTACTGGCCCTATTACAAGGAGCTCAACGCCCGTTATTATCAGGAGCTGCTCCGCTCGCCGCAGCTCGACGCGCTGCGCGACTTTTACGGCGAGCAGTTTATCCGGCTGGCCGAGTGCACGGTGCGCACCATTGACGAGCGCATTCTGCCCGAGCTGCAGGAAGAGGCCAAGCTGGTCTCGGCCAGTTTCAAGTTCAAAACGGACGCCATCGTCGAGTTCCGCGGCGAAAAAATGAACCTGTCCGTTTTGTCCGGGTACATGCTGAGCGACGACGCGGCGACGCGCGCCGAGGCGGCCAAGGCCTATTACGGCTACTTTGAGTCGATACAGGACACGGTGGACGACATTTACGACAAGCTGGTCAAGGTGCGCGACAAAAAAGCCAAAAAGCTCGGGTACAAGAACTTCGTCGAGATGGGCTACAACGAGATGACCCGCACCGATTACGACGCCGAAATGGTAGCCCGCTTCCGCGAGCAGGTCAAAGAGCACATCGTGCCGGTCGTGGGGCGGCTGATCGAGCGCCAGAAAAAGCGTCTGGGCGTCACCGAGCTTCCCTATTACGACGAGCCGATCCGCTTTTTGAGCGGCAACGCCCGCCCCTTCGGCACGCCGGACGAAATTTTGGCCCAGGCCAAGGGCATGTACGCCGATATGTCGCCGGAGACCGGCGAGTACTTCCGCTACATGCTGGACAACGACCTCATCGACGTGCTGCCCCGCCCGGGGAAGGAGGGCAGCGGCTTCTGCTCGTACATCGGCACCTATCGCGCCCCCTTCCTGTTTGCCAACTTCAACGGCACCTCGGGCGACGTCAACCTGATGACGCACGAGGCGGGGCACGCTTTCCAGCACTATATGTCGAGGAACATCGACACGCCCGAGTTGACCTGCGCCACGATGGAGACGGCGGAAATCCATTCGATGAGCATGGAGCTGTTTACCCTGCCGTACATGGAGCGCTTTTTCGGCCCGCAGGCTGACAAATACCGCTTTGCGCAGGTCGAGGCGGCCATTGAGTTTGTGCCCTACGGCGTTGCGGTCGACGAGTTCCAGCACATGGTCTATGCCAGACCCGAGGCGACGCCGGCCGAGCGCCGGGCCATGTGGCGCGAGGTGGAGAAAAAGTATCTGCCGCACCGCCAGTACAAGGACAACGCCTTTTTGGAAAGCGGAACCTGGTGGTTTAAGCAGGGACATGTGTTCTTCCGGCCCTTCTATTACATCGACTACGCGCTGGCACAGGTCTGCGCCTTCGGCTTCCTGAAGGCCATGACCGAGGACTACGAAAAAGCCTGGCGCAACTACATAGAGCTGTGCAAGCTGGGCGGCACGCAGGGCTTTGTCAGCCTGCTGAGGACAGTGGGCATCGATTCTCCCTTTGAAGAAGGGGTGGTCAAGTCCGCCGTGGAGTATGCGGAACGGTATCTGGACGGATTTGACGACATGTCTCTGTAAATTAACCCAAAAGTGCAGAGCCGCGCCTGGTGGCTCTGCACTTGCTGTGAGGAGAAATGTTTGTATGATACGCTTTGAAGAGTATGAATATCGGCGCCCGGATTATGAGAAAATCCAAGCCCGGATGAGCGGTATGCTGGAGCAGATGAAGGCCAGCCGATCGGCCGGGGAGGCGCTGCGCCATGCCGTGGAAATCGACCGGCTGCGCGACGGGTACATGACCATGCGCACCCTGTGCAGCATTCGATTTGCCGAGGACACCAACGACCCGTTTTACCGGGAGGAAAACGATTATTTCGACAAGTACGGGCCGCTGTTTAACAGCCTGAACGCGCGCTTTTATCAGGCGCTGCTCGATTCGCGCTGGCGGCAGGCCTTTGCCGATTTTTACGGCGAGCAGTTTTTGAACAAGGCCGACGCCAAGCGCCGGGCCAGCGACGAGCGGGTCATTCCCCTGCGGCAGGAGGAGCGGCGGCTGGTTTCGCTCAACTCGCGGCTGACGTCGGGGGCCATGATCGCCTTTGACGGCAAGACGCTGACGCTGTCACAGCTTTCGGGGTATTTGTCGCACCCCAGCCGCGAAATGCGGCAGCGGGCCGCGCAGGCTTATTACGGGTATTTCGCCTCGGTGGCCGATCAGACCGACAGCTACTATGACCAGATGGTGCATATCCGCCATAAGATCGCCCGGCAGATGGGCTTTGAAAATTACATCGGCCTGGCTTATCTCGGAATGGGCCGTACCGATTATGACGCCGAAAAGGCGGCGGAGTTCCGCCGGCATGTGCGGCAGTATGTGGTTCCGGTGACAACGCGGCGGATCGAGCGGCAGAAAAAACGGCTGGGCGTTTCGCACCTTCCCTATTACGACGAAACGGTGAGCTTTTCGTCGGGCAACCCGCGCCCGCGCGGAACGGCCGAGGAGATTTTGCAGGCGGCCGGGCGGATGTATGAAAAGTTGTCGCCGGAAACGGGCGAGTTCTTCCGTTTTATGCGCGAGCGCGGGCTGATCGACGTGCTTTCGCGGCCGGGCAAGGACGGCGGGGCCTTCAGTTCGTACATCAGCGGGTACGGCGCCCCCTTTTTGTATGCCAACTTCAACGGCACGCTGTCCGACGTCAATGTGCTGACGCACGAAGCGGGCCACGCTTTTCAGAAGTACATGGCGCGCGGGCTGACCCCCTCGGAGCGCTGTCAGGCGACGGTGGAGGCGTCCGAAGTGCATTCGATGAGCATGGAGCTGTTCACCCTGCCGTACATGGAAGGGTTTTTCGGCCCCGAGGCCGACAAGTACCGGTTTGCGCAGGTGGAAAAAACGCTGCACACCGTGGCCTACGCCTGCGTGGTCGACGAGTTCCAGCATCTGGTTTACGCCAACCCGGACGCCGCGCCGGCCGAGCGGCACGCCATGTGGCGGGAGACGGAGAGGAAATACCTGCCCCACCGCTCCTACGACGGCTGTCCGTTTTTGGAGGCGGGAGGCTGGTGGCACCGGCAGGGGCACATCTTCTCCAGCCCGTTCTATTACATCGACTACGCGCTGGCGCAGGTCTGCGCGCTGGGCTTTATGGTGCAGATGGAAAAAGACTACCCGGCGGCGTGGCAGAATTATCTCAAGCTGTGCCGTCTGGGCGGAACCCGGTCCTTCCTCGGCCTGATGCAGCAGGCCGGAATCGGCTCCCCCTTCGAGGAGGAGACCGTCCGCACCGTCGCCGCGTATGCGGAAAAGTACCTGGAGCCGTTTGACGAGCGCGGCTGGTAGGCCTTGGCTTTTTGTTTACAACGGCAAAAGGGTTGTACTATAATAAGGTAAAGTTCATCGAAAAAAAGGATGAAGGTATGAAAATCGCTCTTTTTGACCGCAAAAACCCCTATCTTTCGCTCGAGCCGATTTTGGCGGCGCCGGAATACCGGGACCTTTTTGATTACCGGCTGTACAGCAGCTACCCGACCATCATCGAGCAGTACGAGGCGAGCGGGGATGCGTGGGACGGCATTTTGTTTTCGAGCGCCGTCGGGTACAAGTATTTCAGAAAACACACCCGGCAGGTCCCCGTTCCGGTTCTGCACCTGCTGACCAATTTCGAAGTCTACTACATGGCGCTGCTCAGCCATCTGGCCAGCAGCCCGATTCCGCTCAACCAGGTGTACATCGACACGCAGAACGACTATGACTTCATCAAGCCGCTGCGCGCCATTTTGCCGCCCGATAAAATGCCGCACATCTTTTTTGATTACGACGACTTCCGCGACGACATTCAGGAGCATCTGTTCGACAAAATCAAAAAGCTGTGGGACGGCGGCCAGGTGAAAATGGCGTATGTCTCCATGCCGATAACCTATCAGCTGCTCTGCGAGGCGGGGATTCCGTGCAAAAGAATCGAGTTCAATTACAGGGAAATCATAAACGGGCTTGAGGCCATACGGCGGCAGGCCACGCTGAACCTGGAAAGCAGCAATAACACCGTCGTGCTCATGATAGACTTTCTGGTCAAAAAGAACCATGAGTTTACCATGGACGAGGCGGAGTACAGGCGGGCGACCATGTACAAGGCGCTGGTCGACTTCAAAAAGGCGTATTTGCAGGGGTTCGGAGTTACGATCCATCAGGAGCTGTCGCGCCTGGAGCTCAGCTTTTCCCGGAAAGAGCTTGATCTTTTTGACAGGACCCGCTTCCCGCTGACCGAGTTTATCACGCAGCATTACGGCATGGACTTTGTCATGGGGGCGGGCATCGGCGACAACATCACCGAATGTACCCTGCGGGCGGAGCACGCTTTGGAATTCGCGCGCGATTTCGGCAGCAGGAGCTGCTTTGCCATCAAGCAGCGGATGGTTTCGGGTCCGATCAACTGCCCGGAGTGCCTGGAGTTTACGCTGGATGCCTATGAGCAGAACGGCGAAAAGGCCAAGCTGGCCGACACCACGGTCTTGAACTTCACCCGGTGCGAGGCGCTGATTGCGCGGTACGAGAGGGACATTACGGCGGCGCAGATTGCGCGCTGCCTGAACATCACCGAGCGGAGCGCCAACCGCATCATCACAAAGCTGGTGGAAAACGGCCTGCTCGAGCATCAGGACACCAAAAACTACAACACGGGCAAGGGCCGGCCCACCAAGCGGTACAAAAAAAGCGAAAGCGGGGCGCACAAACAAAGCAAGACGGCCACGGGGCCGTCTTGCTGAAAAAGCGGGCTTTGGGGAAAAGCGCGGGCCAAAGCCGGGCGCAAGGGGTCAGCGCAGGATGATGTCGTCCCGGCGCGGGCCGTTGGAAATGAAGGTGACGGGAAAGCCGATTTCCCGCTCGACAAACTCGACGTAGCGGCGCGCGTTTTCCGGCAGCTCGTCAAAGGTCCTGATGCCGCGCAGGTCGCACTTCCAGCCGGGAAGATGGGTGTAAACCGGCCTGGCACGGTTTAAAAGCGGCGTGACGGGGAAGTTTCGGGTCCTTTTGCCGTCGATTTCGTAGGCGGTGCAGACGGGGATGTCGTTTAGATACCCCAAAACGTCGATGAGCGAAAGCGCCACGTCGGTCGTGCCCTGAAGCATACAGCCGTAGCGGGTGGCGACGGTATCCAGCCAGCCGACACGGCGGGGCCGCCCGGTGGTGGCGCCGTATTCGCCGCCGTCGCCGCCGCGGTCGCGCAGCTCCTGCGCCTGCTCGCCGAACAGTTCGCTGACAAAGGCCCCGGCGCCGACGGCCGAGGAATAGGCCTTGACGACGGTGATGATTTGGCGGATGGCGTGCGGAGGGATGCCGGCCGCGCCGACGCTGGCAAAGCCGGCCAGCGGAGAGGACGAGGTGGTAAAGGGATAAATGCCGTTGTCGGGGTCCTTGAGGGCGCCAAGCTGCCCTTCCAGCAGGATTTCCTTTCCGTCCGCCACCGCCTGACTGAGAAAGAGGGCGGTGTCGCCGACCAGCGGCTGCAGGCGCGGGCGCCAGGCGCACAGCCCGTCGAAAAGGGCCTTGGGGTCGAGGCGCTCGCCGGAGTGGTACAGAGCGGCGATCGAGGCGTTCTTGACCTCGCACAGCGCGGTCAGCCGGTCCATCAGAAGATCGTCGTCAAAAAGCTCGCAGACCTGAATGCCGATTTTGCGGTATTTGTCGGAGTAAAAGGGCGCAATGCCCGACTTGGTCGAGCCGAAGCTCTTTTTGCCCAGCCGCGCCTCTTCCAGCCGGTCGAAAAGGACGTGGTAGGGCATGACGACCTGCGCACGGTCGGAAATGAGCAGCTTCGGGTGGGGAACGCCGGCGGCCAGCAGCCCGTCCAGCTCGGCGAACAGCCGTTCAAGGTCGAGGGCGACGCCCTGCGCGATGACGTTGATGACGCCGCTGCGGAATACGCCGGAGGGCAAAAGGTGCAGGGCAAACTTGCCGTATTCGTTGAGAATGGTGTGCCCGGCGTTGGCGCCGCCCTGAAAACGAACGATGACGTCGCTGCGGCCGCCCAGCAAATCGGTCATCTTGCCCTTTCCCTCGTCGCCCCAGTTGGCGCCTACTATGGCTCTGACCATGCGATCAACTCCTTGTATGGTTGGATTTCCCCTCTATTATAACACGGCTGCGCGGGGGGCGATCATGGATGTTTGTTATGTGAGACATAAGCTGTGCTTATGTCATCTGCTCCAGCAGCTTCTGGGCCGCGTGCGAAAGGGGAATACGGCCGTCCGACACCAGACACAGGCTCCGCGGCGGCAGCGCGGGGGAAAGGGTCAGCTCGAAAAGCTGTCCGCTTTCGAGAAAGGGCTGGGCGAAGTGGCGGACCAGACAGCCGACGCCCATGTCGCGCGCGGCAAACTGCGCGATGAGCCGGCTGGTGGCCAGCTCGAACTCCGGCTCCAGCCGCACCCCCTGCGTCAGCAGGAACTCGTCGATGTAGCGGCGCGTCGAGGTGTTCTTTTCGAGGCAGATGAGCGGCAGGGCGCACAGCTCGCGCGGGTGCAGCGTCCTGCCGCGCAGCGAGGCAAAGCGCGGACCCGCGGCAAAGACGTCCTGAAGCGCGGCGACCGGCCGGACATTCAGGCCGGGGCGCGGCGGAACGGGGGAGGAAACGGCGCCGAAGTCGATTTTCCCCTCGTGCAGCAGGGCCAGCGTGTCGGGCGTGGGGGCGTTGGTCACCGAAATGCGGACGCCGGGGAAGCACTTGTGAAAGCGCTCAAGGTGCTTAAGCAGGTAAAACTCCAGCGTCATGTCCGAGGCGCCGATGCTGATGCTGCCGCGCTCGAGGTCGTGCATCTGCCGCACGAGCCTTTCGCCCTGCTCGATGCCGGTCACGCCGCGCGCCGCAAACTCGTAAAGCGCCCGGCCCTCGGCGGTCAGGGAAACGCCGCGCGGCGTGCGGATGAAAAGGGCGGTGCCCAGCTCGGCCTCCAGCTGGTGAATGCACTGGCTGACGGCGGGCTGCGTGATGTACAGCGCCTCGGCGGCGCGGGTGATGCTGCCCAAAAGGGCGGTCTGGTAAAAGACGCGGTACCATTCCAGATTGACAGACATGATAAGCACTCCTTATGCGCTGCGGCTTCGGTATATCTTTTGCTGATTTCAGTGTACCGCATTTTTCCCGCGCTGAAAAGAGGGAAGCGGGCGCGGCAGGGGGAAAAACGCCGCAAAGGCGTCCTGCAAAAAAGGGCAAAAAGCCCTGTACCCCACAAAAAAGGCAAAAAAGCCCTGCGCGCCGCCCCCGCTTTACTTTGCCCGCCGTTTGCGGTATGATATTCCCAAAGCAGGAAGGCGGCCGCGCGCCGATCTTCCGGAACAATTGATTGGGAGGAATCCGACATGAAAAATCCCGTCCGGTGGGACAATCTGAATACCCGTGAGCTGAAGGCTTTGTCTGAGCAGCAGGCCATCGTTCTGCTGCCCGTCGGCTCGACCGAGCAGCACGGCCCCCACCTGCCCGTCGGCTGCGATCATCTGATGGCGACCGGCATGAGCGAGAAGATCGCCGCCGAGCTGGTCAAGCGCGGCAAGCCCTGCGTCGTCGCGCCCTCCATCCCCGTGGCCAATTCGACCCACCACATGAACTTCTGCGGATCCATGACGCTGCGCCCCGAGACCTACATGCACTTGCTGTTTGACTACTGCAAATCGATCGCCGGCCACGGCTTTCGGAAAATCGTCATTGTCAACGGCCACGGCGGCAACGTCGCCCCCACCGAAACGGCGCTCATCGAAATCAACGAGACCCTCGGCTTCCCCGTGTACTTCACCGGCTACTGGAAGGGCGACAAGACGGCGCAGAGCGACGTTTTGGAAAGCCAGAGCGGCATGATTCACGCCTGCGAGGGCGAGACCTCGCTGCTGTGGGCGCTCGACGAGGAGTGGATCGACCCCATCTACAAAGAGACCAAGGGCAACCCCGGCTACCCGCTGGAAGCGGAAAACGACGGCACGCTGAGCACCTTCCACCGCATGGACATGCACACCGAAAACGGCGTCATGGGCAACTCCTATCTGGCGTCTAAGGAAAAGGGCGAGAAGATGGTGGAGCGCATGGTCAAGGGCATGGCCGACGTTTTGTGCGACGACCGCCTGTGGGAGCAGCGCGTATAACCGCTTGAACGCTCCGTCAAAAAGAGAGGCTCTGTGCCTCTCTTTTTTGCTGCGCGCGGGCCTTCTGCGCCGTTTTGCGGGGCGGCGCCGGCGGGGACTTCTGAAAAAAGGCCCCCGCGCATAGACATTGGGCGTAGGTTTGCGCTTTTTTCATGGACGCCGGGCGGAGAAAGTGGTATGATAAAAGCGGCAGGACAACGGAAGAAACGACAGGAGAGAAGAGAGAGAAGCATGAAATATTATGTAGTGGACGCTTTTACAAAAGAGCTGTTTGCCGGGAACCCGGCCGGCATCTGCCCGGTGGAGGACTGGCCGGAGGAGCGGCTGATGTGCGCCATTGCCGCCGAGAACAATCTGTCGGAAACGGCCTTTATCCGGAAAAACGGCGAGGGCTACGACATTCGCTGGTTTACGCCGACGGGCGAGTTTGACCTGTGCGGCCATGCGACACTGGCCTCGGCCTTTGTGATCATGAACTTTTTGGAGCCGGGGCGGCGGGCCGTCGACTTTCATAGCATGAGCGGGCGGCTGCGCGTCACGCGCGAGGGAGAGCGCTACCAGCTGGACTTTCCCGCCCGTCCGCCGCGGCAGATAGGGCCGATGGCGCTCGTCGAGCAGTCGCTGGGCGCCCGGCCCCGCGGCCTCTATCTGGCGCGCGACTATGTGGCACTGTTTGACACGGCCGGGCAGGTGCGCGCCCTCGAGCCCGACTTTGCCCTCATGCGGCGCATCGAAAACTGCGTCGGGCTGATTGCCACCGCGCCCGGCGACGATGGCTTTGACTTTGTTTCGCGCTATTTCGCCCCCAACGACGGCATTGTCGAGGACCCCGTCACCGGCTCGGCCCACTGCACGCTGGTGCCCTTCTGGAGCGAGCGGCTGGGCAAGCGGGAGCTGGTGGCGCGGCAGGTCTCCAAGCGGGGCGGAACGCTGTACTGCCGGGACGAGGGGGAGCGTATTCTCATCGCCGGAGACGCCGTTTTGTACTCGATTGGGGAGCTGGCGCTGTGATGCAGGGGCTGGTCCGCTTCGAAGCGGCGGTGCTCAAGGGGCTGGAGGCCCTGCACGGCAACCGGCTGCTGGACGGCGCCATGCTGTTTGTTTCGTGGCTGGGCAACAGCGGCCTGCTCTTTATCGCGCTGGCGCTGCTCATGCTGTGCTTTAAACGCCTCCGCGCCCTCGGCGGCGTGTGCTGTACGGCGCTGGCGCTGGACGCGCTGCTGGTCAACGTGCTGCTCAAGCCGCTGGTCGCGCGCGAGCGGCCCTTTGCGACCGGCGCTTTTACCCTTCTTTTGCTGCCGCCGGGCGACTATTCCTTTCCGTCGGGGCATACGGCGGCGGCCTTTGCCTTTGCCGCGGCGCTGGCGCCCGCCGGGAAGAAATGGAGCGCCGCCGCTTTGCTTTTTGCCTGCCTGATGGGCTTTTCGCGCATGTACCTGTCGGTGCATTTCCCCACCGACGTGCTGTGCGGTGCGCTGTGCGGCGCACTGTGCGGACGCGCCGCCCTTTTTCTCTGGAAAAAGGCGCGGGGGCATGATATAATGCTATAAGGGGGAGCTTCCCCTTTTCTTTGCCGGCCGCCCGCACAACGGGGGACCGGCAGCCGCTTTGAGGGGCGCGCGCCGGTCTGCGGCGCACAGCGCCCGCGATTTTGATGGAGGGATTTTTGATGCCGGTTTGGCTTGCCGCCCTGTTGGGCGTCGTACAGGGACTGACCGAGTTCCTGCCCGTTTCGTCCTCGGGGCATTTGGCTCTGTTTCAGAACTTTTTTGACATTGCGCAGTACACCGACAACCACATCGCGTTTGACATTGTGCTGCATCTGGGCACGCTGGCCGCCGTCGCCGTCGCCTTCTGGCCCGACATCGTCGAGCTGGTGCGCAGCCTGATTGGCTGGATATGCGACGGCTTTCGGATCAAGGGCCATTCCGGACGGCAGATGCTGGTGATGCTGATCATCGCCACCGCGCCGCTGGCCGTGGCCGCCCTGCTCGACGACGTCGTCAGCGACCTGTTCGGCAGCACGCTTTTTATCGGCTGTGCGCTGCTGTTTACCGCCCTGCTGCTCTTTCTGGCCGACAAAGTTGGCCACGGCCGCAAAACGGCGCGCGACGCCTCGTACAAAAGCGCGCTGCTCGTCGGCCTGATGCAGCTGATCGCCATTCTGCCGGGCGTGTCGCGATCGGGCTCGACCATCTGCGGCGGGCTGTTTGCCGGCTTTGACCGGCAGTTTGCCGTGCGCTTTGCCTTTCTGCTGTCCATTCCGGCGGTTTTGGGCGCGGCCGTGTTCCAGCTGCCCGACATCGCCTCAGCCGCCGGTGACGGCCTGCTCGTTTACGGCGTCGGCTTTGTCACGGCCGCCGTCTCCGGCTATCTGGCCATTCGGCTGGTCAGACTGCTGATGAAAAAGAACAACTTCCGCGTCTTTTCCGTCTACTGCGCCGTCGTCGGCCTTTTGAGCATTGTTTTCAGCCTGATCTGAGCGCGGATTACTTCGGGGGGAGGGAGCCTTTTTGGCGCAGCAAACAAC